>CAYPLM010000013.1:0-1353 GCA_964411575.1 uncultured Oscillibacter sp.
TGATGATGGAGAAGATCGTCAACGCCGACATGATCGTCTTTAACCGCTGCACCGACGAGCTCAAACAGGCGCTGCGTGCGCGCAACCTGCGCATGGTCAACCGCCGCGCCGACATCTATCTGGAGGACAACGACGGCGGCAGCGAGGACTACCTCACCGGCGACGAGTGTCCCTTTGACATGACGCCCGACCTCATCGAGATCCCCGACGACGACTACGGCGTGTGGTATGTGGACGCGATGGACAACACCGATCGCTGGGACGGCAAGCGCGTGCACATGAAGCTTTTGATGTGCCACTCGAAAAAGTTCCCTGGCATCCACTGCCCTGGCCGCTTCGTGATGACCTGCTGCGAAAACGACATCCAGTTTGTGGGCATCGTGGCCGAGGGCAAGGATCTCAAGCGCTACAAGGATCGCGACTGGGTGGACGTGACGGCCACCGTGCGCAAAAAGCACGTCGACGCCTATCAGGGCGACGGCCCGGTGCTGGAGGTGGAGCGCATCACCACCGCTGCCAAACCCGAGCAGGAGGTCGTGACCTTCTGAGGCACGTTTATCTGCACGTTCAATTAGTGCGCATACCATATTGAAAGCGTTGATTCCCTTGCCATTGTGCACAAAAAAGCGTTGGATTCACCGCGGATGAGTGAACGCTTTCTATGCAAGACGCTGAAAAAAAGTTTGGCTCTTGCAGCAAAAGCGAAATTATGTTAAAATAGCGACAAAATGAGAGACAGCACCAAATGCTGCTTTGCTTGTTCATGAGAATGCCTCCGCATTCTTGCCGCAAGTAAAACCCAGCAAGGGGCGCGGAATTTTCCGTGCCCTTTGCTGGGTCTTATTTTTAGTCTGCAACTGGGAGGTGAGGCAGGCCCCGGCATCGCAACCCCATCAAAGCACTATTTAAGGAGGAAAACGTATGAAAAAGAGATTGTTCGCACTGTTTCTGGCGATGAGCATGCTCTGCACGCTTTTCGTCGTGCCTGCGTCCGCTGCGGACGTGGCAGACGGTGAGTACAACACCGCCGTGTACCTCGGCGTCGAGGGCTACGGCACTGTCGGCAAGAACGACAAGCCGGTGTTCCAGCACCGCTTTGCTGTCAACGGCGAGGAGATCAAAACCACCATCGCCAGCGACGAGCACTACACCCTGCAGAACCGTCTGCAGGAGGGTTACGTCTACGACCTGACCGTTTCCGGCGGCGTGATCACCGACCTGACCGCTGCGACGGCCACCGTTGAGGGCAAGATCACGGCCGTGACTGACGGCAAGATCACCGTTAACGGCAGCGAGTACACCGTTTCCAAGGTCTACGAGATCAAGAACGACGAGGCCGGCTCCACCGCCGTC
>CAYPLM010000013.1:1453-21044 GCA_964411575.1 uncultured Oscillibacter sp.
GTAAGTTCAGCTGGAACCTCGGCGAGGGCGGCGTTCTTGCCGATCCCGACGGCATTGCTGACATGAGCGCGGACGAGATCCTCGCCCTGATCTTCGGCGAGTACACGGTCATCCCCAGCAATCCCACCAAGCCCACCACGCCCACCGATCCTGAGCCCACCACGCCCACTGAGCCCACCGAGCCCGAGCTCCCCTTCGGCGACGTGGACAAGGATCACATGTTCTATGAGGACATCAAGTATGTCTATGAGAACAACCTGATGCAGGGTAACGGCAGCGGCTTCCTGCCTGAGAACATCATCACCCGCGGCGAGCTGGTCACCGTGCTCTACCGCGTGGAGGGCACCCCCGTCGTCACCGGCGAGAGCACCTTCGGCGATGTGGCCAACGGCAAGTACTACACCGAGGCTGTGATCTGGGCGGCTGAGAACGGCATCGTCCTCGGCGGCAACGACGGCAACTTCCATCCCGACGAGACCATCACCCGCGAGCAGCTGGTCGCCATCCTGTACCGCTATGCGCAGTACAAAGGCTGCGATGTCAGCGTGGGCGAGGACACCAATATCCTCAGCTACACCGACTTTGACCAGATCTCCGAGTACGCCATCCCGGCCTTCCAGTGGGCCTGCGGCGCGGGCATCGTCAACGGCACCAGCGCCTCCACGCTCAGCCCCAAGGGCGGCGCCAACCGCGGCCAGATCGCCGCTGTGCTGCACCGCTACTGCGTGTGGATCGGCTAAGCCGTAAGCAAAGCCATTAAAAAAGCCGGGGGGAGCGAACCTCCCCCGGCAGAGCAAAAAGAACAAGCGCCCCGGTTTTCATTCCTGAAAACCGGGGCGCTTATCAACTTCAAAAGTCGTTATGCCAGCGTGTATACGCCGTCGGCTTCGGCGTGCAGCGAGGCGGCGAACAGCGCGCGCAGCGCCTTGACCATGGCCTCCGTATCGTGGGCGCCGGCCGTTTCAAACGTGGAGTGCATGGCAAGCTGCGCAAGGCCGATGTCCACGGCATTGAGCGAAACCTGCGTGTTGGAGATGTTGCCGAGCGTGGAGCCGCCGGGAAGGTCGGCGCGGTTGGCATAGCACTGCACGTTCACGCCCGCGCGCTCGCACAGAAGGCGGAACAGCCCCGCCGAAACGGCGTCGGAGGTGTACTTCTGGCTGGCGTTGTACTTGATCACCACGCCGCCGTTCATCGTCACGCTGTGGCTGCGGTCGGACAGCTCGCCGTGGTTGGGGTGCACGGCGTGGGCGTTGTCGCAGGAGGCGAGGAAGCTGCCTGCCACCACGCGGCGGTAGTCCTCCACGTCCAGCCCCAGCGCCTTGACGATGCGGCGCAGCGTGTCGCGCAGGAAGGTGGAGGCCGCGCCCTGCTTGGTCATGCTGCCCACCTCTTCGTTGTCAAAGAGGGCGAACACGGGCGCGCTCTCGCCCTGCTCGGCGGAAAGCAGCGCCGTCAGCGCAGCAAAAGCGCACTGCTGGTCGTCCAGACGCGGGCAGGAGATGAACTCGCCCCACGCCACGCCGCGCTCGGGAAGGTAGACGATCAGGTCGTGCGTGAGCAGCTCGTCCTCGCGCACACCGGCGGCCTCAGCGATGCGGCTGCGCAGCGTTTTGCCGCCGGGCACGCCGTAAAGCGGCAGCAGATCGACGGCGGGGTTGTACTTGTAGCCGTCGTTGATGTTGCGGTTCATGTGGATGGCCACGTTGGGGATCAGGCACATCGGCTCGCGCAGGTCGACAAGGCGCGTCTCCACACCCTTTTCCGTGCGCACCACCACGCGCCCCGCCACGCTGAGCGGACGGTCGAACCACGTCGGCAGGATCATCCCGCCATAGCGCTCCACGCTCAGCTGCACATAGTACTGCCCCTTGAGCTCTTCGTGCTCTTTGATCTTGAAGGCGGGGCTGTCGCCGTGCGCGGCGGCGATCATAAAGCCGGTCAGCTCGCCGCACGGCACGCGGAAGGCGATCAGCGACGAGCCGTTGCGCGTGACATAGTAGCCCTTGCCGGGCTCGAGCGTCCAGCGCTCGCTTTCGCACAGCGGGGTGAAGCCTGCCGCGCGCAGCTGCGCGGCGCTTTCGGCTACGGCGTGGAAGGCCGTGGGGGAGGCGGCGATGAAATCAAACAGCTTCTGGTTCATAGTGTTACTCCTTTACAGATATATGGACTGTCAAAAAAGTGTCATTGCACATCAGCGACCGAAATCGCTGGTGAGCCTGTCAAAAAAGTGTCGTTGCGAAGTAAGTGACCGATGTCACTGGTGGGGCAATCCGTCCTTTTCCGCGCATTTCCGAACCAATCCGGTGTGGGAGGTACGGATTCCCACGCCGGTGTGCGCATTGGCTCGGAATGACGCGGATCCTTTGACGTGCTGAGCGATACAGTTTGTGATAACGTGGGAATGCTTTCTGCGCGGCGGCTCACACGTTGAATTTCCGCTGCCGGGCGAGCTTTCCGAGGATGGCGTGCGCGCAACCGTAGATGCCCGCGTCGTTGCCCAGCTCTGCCAGCGCAAAGCGCACCGCGGCGGTCTCGGCATAGGCGTAGCGCGCAAACGCCTCGCTTGTCAGCGAGAGCAGATACTCTCCCGCCCGCGCCACGCCGCCGCCGAGCACGAACGCCTCCGGGTCGCACACGCAGGCCACGCCCGCAAGACCGCGCCCCAGCGCGTCGGCATAGTCGCGGCAGAGCGTTTCGGCCAGCGCGTCGCCGCCCTTTGCCGCGTCGAACACGGCGCGCGCGGTGAGCTCTTTGCAATCGTGCAGGACGGAATCGCCGGCGTTGGATGCCAGTGCGCGCTTTGCCTGCGCCGCCAGCGCCGTGGCGGAGGCGTACTTTTCCAGACAGCCGCGCTTTCCGCAGCCACACACATCCTCGCCCGTGGGCAGGAGCTTGATGTGCCCGATCTCGCCGCCGCAGCCGTGCGCGCCCACGAGCAGCTGCCCGTCCACGATTACGCCGCCGCCCACGCCGGTGCCCAGCGTGACAAACACCATGCTCCGCGTCCCTGCGCCGCCGCCGCGCCACTGCTCGCCCAGCGCTGCGGCGTTGGCATCGTTGAGCACCACCGTCTCCTCGCAGCCGCACAGGCCGCCGAGCGCCGTGCCTGCGCGCAGACCGCCCCAGCCGCCGAGGTTCACGCAGGTCTGCACATAGTCGCCGTCGCGCACCGTGCCCGGTACGCCGAAGCCCAGCCCCAGCGCCCGCGCGCCGCGCGCCGCAGTCTCGGCGTTCACAGCGTCGGCAATGTCGCGCAGCAGATGCTCGCCGCAGTTTTCTGTGCGTGTGGGAATCTCCCACTTGCGCAGCAGTGTGCCCTGCGTATCAAAGGCGCCCAGCTTGACGGTGGTTCCGCCAAGGTCGACGCCGAAGATCAAATCCATCATCGTCTGCTCCTTTATGCGTTGTTGCCTCTATTTTAAGGCGCGGCGGGCGGCTCGTCAAGCTTTACTTTGCGCGCGGGACGTGGTATCATGAAGAAAAGGAGTGATCGGATGGAAAAAACGGTTTTTCGCGCGGTGAACACCACGCTGATCTACATCGAGCGCGGCGATGAGTACCTCATGCTGCACCGCACCAAGAAAAAGCACGACGTCAACCACGACAAATGGATCGGCATCGGCGGCAAGTTTGAGTCGATGGAAAGTCCCGAGGATTGCGCTCTGCGCGAAACGCGGGAGGAAACGGGACTCACGCTCACCTCGTGGCGCTATCGCGGCGTGGTCACCTTTATCCTCGGCGAGGAGACGGAGTATATGCACCTGTTCACCGCCGACGGTTACACCGGCACGCTGCGCGAGTGCGACGAGGGCGAGCTGGCGTGGATCAAAAAAAGTGCGCTGCTCGACCTGCCCATCTGGGAGGGGGACAAGATCTTCCTGCGTCTGCTGGACACGGACGAGCCGTTTTTCTCGCTCAAGCTGCGCTACGACAAAAATGACGGGCTGCTCTCCGCCGTGCTCAACGGAAAGGAGCTGCCGCTGTGAAGAAAAAGCTGCTGGTCAGCGCCTGCCTTCTGGGCACGCCCTGCCGCTACGACGGCAAAACAAAGCAAAACGCCGCCGTCTGCGCGCTCGGGGCGAAGTACGAGCTGGTGCCCGTCTGCCCCGAACAGATGGGTGGACTGCCCACCCCGCGCACGCCGTCCGAGCGCGTGGGCGAGCGCGTTTTGATGCGCGATGGGCGCGACGTGACGGCGGAATACCGCCGCGGCGCGGAGGAGGCGCTGGCAATTTACCGGAGCGAGGGCTGCTGCGCTGCCGTGCTGAAGGCGCGCTCACCTGCCTGCGGCTGCGGCGCGGTGTACGACGGCACTTTTTCCGGCACGCTCGTCCATCGCGACGGCGTGGCGGCAGAGCTGCTGTGTGCAAACGGCGCACGCGTGCTCACCGAGGAGGAGCTTGCACTGCTGTAGCCAAAAGGGGCGCCGGCAGTCGCTGCCGCGCTGGTCGTGCCGTATCTGAAAAAACTGTAAAAAGCATCAGGGAGCCGACTCCTTCCCGGCTCCCTGATGCTTTAACTGTCAAAAATCGGTTAACGCCGCTTTTTTGAAAAGGCTTACAGACCGCTGCAGCGGGCTGAGAAGAGTTTTTTCGACGCACATGTCGCCGGAAAAAACGACCAAAATGCTTTCGCGCCTGCGGACGCGAAACTCTGCGAGGCTTTTTTGCCTGCTCAGGACAGCTGCCCCTCGGGGCGCTGACCACTGAGCACGGCGAGGATATTTTCGGCGGCGATGCGCGAAACGCGTTCGGCAGCCTCGCGGGTGGTGGGAGCGTAGTGCGGCGTGACGATCACGTTGGGCATGCAGAAAAGCGGGCTGTCCGGCGCGAGGGGCTCGGGGTCGGTCACGTCCAGCCCGGCTCCGCCCAGCGCACCGCGTTGCAGCGCGTCGAGCAGTGCCGCCTCGTCTACGATCGGCCCGCGCGCACAGTTGAGCAGCAGCGCGCCGGGCTTCATCATCGCAAGGCGCTGCCGGTCGAGAAGACCGCGCGTCTCGTCCGTGAGCAGGCAGTGCAGCGAGACCGCGTCCGCGCAGCGCAGCAGCGTCTCGAGCTCGTCCGTCAGCGTTACGCCTTCCGGCGCGGTGCGCAGATAGGGGTCGTAAGCCATGATCTGCATGCCCAGCCCGTCGCGGCAGATGCGCGCGACATGTGTGCCGATGCGCCCAAGGCCGATGAGCCCGAGCGTCTTGCCGCTAAGCTCCATACCGGGGGCGTGGTTCTTCGCAGAAAAACCCACGGTGCGGTACTCGTCGGCGACGGGGATAAGATTTTTGCTCAGCGCAAGCAGCAGCGCGACAGTGTGCTCGGCCACTGAGATGCTGTTGGCGTTGGGCGTGACGGCCACGGCGATGCCGTGGGCGCGGCAGTAGTCCAGGTCGATGTTGTCGTAACCCACGCCATGCTTGCTGACCACGCGAAGCTTTTTGGCGGTGGACAGCAGCGTACCGGGCAGCTCGACGATGCGCACGAGTACGGCATCCGCATCGACAAGCTCGCGCCTGATAACGTCCATGTCGCGCTCGGCAAACACGACCGTGTGGCCGCCGAGCACCAGCTGTGCCGCTCCTGCGGGGTGGATGCTTTCTGTGATGAGGATCTTGGACATGGGAGCCTTCCTTTCGTGGTGTTTTTGAGAAGTGGAAAACAGTGGAGAGATTATTGCAATTTTACCATGTTTGCCGGGATGCAAAGAAATTGACAAAATGCGGCGGGGATGAGATACTAAGAGCACAGGCCGCGCGGCCGCGGAAAAAGCAGGGGAGAGGACAGCATGGAGATCGTATGGATGACAACGCATGAGCCGAACGTGGCCTTTCTGACGGCACTGTTCGAGGAGGAGAACGTGCCGGTGCGCGCGGTATACAGCCCGCTCGACCGCTTTTTCGACACGGCGGTGGAGCAGATCAACAACGGCGCAAAGGTGCTCATTGCGCGCGGAGGCGCAGCGACGGAGCTGAAGCGTCGCGTCAACGTCCCCGTGGTGGACCGTCAGCAGACCTACATGGACTTTTTCGACATCATGGAGACGGCCTATGCCATCGCCGACCGCTTTGCACTGATCGGCTGGTACGGCAAGGTGCGCGGCTTCCGCCGCTTCCAGGAGGCGCTGGGCAACAGCCTTTATTATGTGGAAATGTCAGAATTCAACCTCGGCAGCGATGAGGCGCATGTGGACACCATCCTCGAGGAGGTGAAGCGGCGCGGTATCTCGCTGGTCATCGGCGGCGGCGTGGTGGTCACGCGCGCGAAAAAGATGGGGATGCAGGGCATCTACGTCGGCCTCGACCGCACCATGGCGCTTGAGGCGGCGGAGGAGGCACGGTACCTTCTGCGTATCAACCACGAGCGCGAGTACCGCTATGAGATGATCAGCTCCATTTTCGACTGCGTGAACGACGGTATCGCCGCCGTCGACCCGACCGGGAAGCTCACCAACATCAACAGCCTCGCCCGGCGGCTTCTGGGCGTGCCGCAGAAGAACTGGCGGGAGCACAGGCTGGATGAATACATCAGCGTGCCCAACCTCGACAAGGCGCTGCAGGACGGCGTTGAGCTGAGCAACCAGATCGTCTACTCCGGCGAGGTGCGTCTGGTGGTCAACGTCAAGCCCATCTGGATGCACAGCATTAACGCCGGGGGCGCGGTGGTCACGCTGCAACGTGTGGACAGCATCCAGAAGATGGAGAATAAGATCCGCGCCGTGTCCATCGAAAAGGGGCTTTACGCCAAGAAGAATTTTGACGACATCGTCGGTTCGAGCAGCGTGATGCGCCGCCTCAAGCAGACGGCCATGCGCTACGCCGGGACGGATGCCACCGTGCTCATCACCGGCGAGTCGGGCACGGGCAAGGAACTGTTCGCACAGGGCATCCACAACCAGTCGGCGCGCCGCACCGCCCCGTTTGTGGCGCTCAACTGCGCCGCCCTGCCGGAGAGCCTGATCGAAAGCGAGCTGTTCGGCTATGTCAAGGGCGCCTTCACCGGCGCACGCAACGAGGGCAAGCAGGGCGCGTTCGAGCTGGCGCACCGTGGCACGCTGTTTCTCGACGAGGTGAGTGAGATCTCGCTGAGCGTGCAGGCGCGGCTGCTGCGTGTTTTGCAGGAGCGGGAGATCACGCGCATCGGCGACGACCGGGTGATCTCCGTGGACGTGCGCATTCTGGCGGCGAGCAACAAAAACCTTGCCGCCGAGGTGGAGGCCGGGCGCTTCCGCAGCGACCTTTACTACCGCCTTGCGGTGCTGCCGCTGCATCTTGCCCCGCTGCGCGAGCGCGGAGACGATGTGCTCGAGGTGATGCGCGCCTTTCTGCGCAGTCGGCTGGGCAGCCTGCCCGAGCTTTCGCCGGGCGCGTGTGCGCTGCTGACGCAGTACCAGTGGCCGGGCAACCTGCGCGAGCTGTCCAACGTGGCCGACCGTCTTTCGCTGATCCTCGAGGGCTCGACGGTCTCGGAGGAGGATGTGCGCGGCGCGCTGTTCCCCAACGGCGTAGCCATGCAGGAAAGGCCGCCTGCGGCAGAGCCGAGCTTCCTCTCGCCGCGTCAGATCAGCCGGGAGATGGCGCTCGAGGCGCTGCACCGCCACAATGGCAACCGCGCCGAGACCGCCCGCGCCCTCGGCATCAGCACCACCACGCTCTGGCGGCGTCTGCGCGGTGACGGAGAGGAATGACCTTTGAAAAGCGAAAAAGAACGATAAGGATGGCCCAAGGGGAGTTCTCTCTTCGGAGAGGGCTCCCCTTGGGCAAGGTGAAGGAGAATGGCGATCAGAGGGCGCGGCGCTTCCAGGCGGCGAGCGCCTGGCGCGACAGCGCGTTGAAGGTGGGCGCAGTCCAGGCGGCACGGCCGACAAACAGGCCGTCCACGTCCGCAAGCGCGGCGTAGCTGTCGGCGTTGTCTGCGTTGACGCTGCCGCCGAACAGCAGTGGCGTGCCCTGGGCAAGGCCGGGGTAGAGCGTGCTGAGCGTGAGACGCATGGCGTGCATGCGCTCGCTGACGTATTCGGCAGAGGCAGGCGTGCCGTTCACACCGATGGCCCACACCGGCTCGTAGGCAAGCCACACGCGTCCGCTGCGAAGAAAGTCGCCGCTTACGCCGTGCAGCCCGATCTTGATTTGCCGCGACAGCGTTTCGTCGCTGACGCCGCAGGCCTTTTCTTCCGCCGTCTCGCCCACGCACAAAAGGGCGGTGAAGCCACTTTGCAGTGCGGCGCGTACTTTTTTGCCGCACTGCTCGTCTGTCTCGCCGAAAATGTGCCGGCGTTCGGAGTGACCAATCTCCACGATGCTCACGCAGCCCAGGTCGCGCAGCATGCGCGGCGAGACCTCGCCGGTGAACTGGCCACACTCCTCCCAGTGCACGTTCTGCGCGCCGATGCGCACCTGCCCGTGCGCGCAGGTACCCGCTGCGCTGAGCGAGGTGAACGAGGGGATGACAAAACGCTCCAGCGGCTCGCCTGCGAGATCCTCTGTCAGCGCGGCGAGCTCGGCGAGATAGGCTGCCGTCTCGCTGGCTGTTTTGTACATCTTTAAATTGGTGCCGAAATAGAAACGGTTCATACGCGGTGCTCCCGGTCGATGCGGCGCATGGCCTCCACCTTGGGCGTGGAGCTGCCGTCGCGGAAGGTCAGCTCCAGCCAGCGGCGCGCGATGACCTTGGCCAGCTCCGGCCCGATTACGCGTGCGCCCATGCACAGCACATTGCCGTCGTTGCTCAGGCGCGAGCGCTCGGCGGAGTAGATGTCGTGGCAGACGGCGGCGTACACGCCGGGGAACTTGTTGGCCGTCATGGCCATGCCGATGCCCGTTCCGCACAGCAAAATGCCCTGCGCGGGCTCGCTCGAGGCGAGAAGCTGCGTGCACAGGCGCTCGGCGATGAGGGGATAGAAGGTGCCGTCCTCCGTGCTCTCCACGCCCACGTCCACCACCTCACACTCCAACTCGGAGAGGACCGCGAGGATGGCCGGTTTGAGCACGACGCCGGCGTTGTCACAGCCGATATAGATTTTTTTGCCCATCAGAGTTGCCTCCTTAAAAAGTGATTCTGATAGACAAAAAGCAAAAAATGTGCCAGAGCCCGCCTGCGGGCGCAGCGAGGCCGTTTTTTGCCCGCTTTTTTGCTGCAGCGGGCGACGGAGGGCGCAGCTGCGCCGAATAACGGCGTGAAAATGAAAAACGCGGAATTGCAAATGTTTCAAATGAAATCCCAATTGAATGAAATGCAATATCCCTTGAAATGCGGAAGCCGACCATGATGCTGCTGCGGGCGGTGTGCGCGCGCACATCGCCCGCGAAAAAGCGCGAAAAACGCGGTAAAAAAATTTTTTTGCTGGGTTGGGGCCGATATGGCACGGAAGTTGCTTATATATTTGCGAGACACAAAACGCGCGGCAGCTGCCCGCGCAGAACGCAAAGGAGCGCAAACATGGTCAAGCAGTTCAGCAGAGAGGAGATCGTAGCCGACCTTCAGGCCAAGGCCGCGCGCAGAGAACCGATCATCATTGGCGGCGCGGGCGTGGGACTCGTGGCGAAGATGGCCGACGAGGCCGGGATCGACCTGATCATGGCCTACAACACCGGCAAGTTTCGCATGGACGGGCATCCGTCCTGCGTGGGATACCTCGCCTACGGTGATTCCAACGCCATCACGCTGGAGATCGGCAGTAAGATCCTCCCCGTAGTGAAACACACTCCCGTCATCGGCGGCATCGGCGCGGCGGATCCCTACCGCGACATCGACCAGCTGATCGGCCAGATGATGGATATGGGTTTTTCCGGCATCACCAACGTGCCCACGGCGGGTGCCTACGACGGACGCTTCCGCATCCGCATCGACAGTGCGGGCGTGGGCTATCCCGAGGAGATCAAGCTGGTGGCCAAGTGCCGCAAGCGCAACATCTTCACCGCCGCCTATGCCTACACGCCCGACGAGGTGCGCGCCATGGCACAGGCCGGCGCAGACCTCATCAGCGCCCATGTGGGCGCGACCTCCGGCGGTACCTGTGGCTTTGAGCAGGCCTACTCCATGGACGAGACGTGCGAACGCACGCAGGAAATGTTTGAGGCGGCCATGCAGGAGAATCCGGACATCATCTTCACCTGCCACGGCGGCCCGCTGGAGGATCCGGCGGCGGTGCAGGAGTGCTTCCGCCGCACCGGCGTGCACGGCTTCGTCGGTGCGTCGAGCATCGAGCGCATCCCGCTTGAACGCACGCTGCGCGACACGGTGAAGGAATTCAAGGCGCTGCGCCGCTGAGCGCAGTTCGCGGAAGGAGAGCAGATGAAAAAGCTGGTTGCGGTGTTCGGCACCATGGACACCAAGGGCGCGGAGTATTTCTATCTCAAAGAGCAACTCGAGCGCAGCGGGGTGGACACGCTGATGATCGACACCGGCATTGCTCCCCAGGCGCAGTTCCCCTGCCAGATCACCTGTGACGAGGTGGCGCGTGCCGGAGGCGGCCGCCTTGCTGACATCCCGCAGCATGAGCGTGGCTTCGCCTTTGAGCTGATGGGGCGCGGGTCTGCAGCCATCGTGCGCCGTCTGTGCGACGAGGGAAAGATTCACGGCGCGATCTCACTTGGCGGCGGACAGGGTACGCTGCTGGCGGCCATGGTCATGCGCTCGCTGCCCACGGGCTTCCCAAAGATGATCGTCTCCACCATCGCCAACCTGCGCACACCGCCGTTTGACGGCGTGAAGGACACCGTGGTGATGAATTCGCTGGTGGACGTGTGCGGGCTCAACCGCGTGCTGCGGCAGGTGCTGCGCACGGCGGCCGCCGCCATGGCCGGGATGGTTCAGCTCACGCAGGCGGAGGAACCGGAGGCTGCGGCGAAAAAGGTGGTCGGCATGTCCATGTTCGGCGTGACCACACCGTGCGTCAACCGCGTGCGCGGCATCCTCGAGGCCAACGGCTACGAGGTGATCGTGTTCCACGCCAACGGCATGGGCGGCAAGCGTCTGGAGGAAATGGTACGCGACGGGACGATCGGTGCGGTGGCGGACATCACCACCGGCGAGGTCGGACAGGAGTATGTAGGCGGCAACTGCACCGCAGGGCCGCACCGTATGGAAGCCGCCGCACAGCGTGGCGTGCCGCAGGTCATCGTCCCCGGTGCGATGGATCTGGCAAACTTCATGCCGCCGTCCTCGCTGCCGGAGAAATACGAGGGGCGTCCCTACTACATGCACAATCCCAATCTGCTGCTTCTGCGTACCAATGCGCAGGAATGCGGCGTGATCGGCGAAATTCTGGCAGAAAAGCTCAACCGTTCCACCGGGCCGGTTCGTGTGCTTCTGCCGCGCAAGGGCGTTTCGCAGTACAGCAGTCCCGGCGGCCCGCTGGTCGACCGCGCTGCGGACGAGGCGCTGTTCACGGCCCTGCAAAAGGGGCTGCGGCCGGATATCCCGGTCGAAACATATGAGCTTGCGATCAACGAGGAAGCGTTTGCCGAGCACGTTGCGCGGGCACTGATGGAGATCTACTGATAAAAGCAGGAGGAAAGAAAAAGCGTGGAGCGCAGTGAAATCATTCGCCGCCTGAAGGCGAAGGTGGCATCCGGCAAGCCGATTATCGGCACCGGCGCGGGTACCGGACTGAGTGCCAAAAGCGAGGAGGCCGGCGGCACGGATCTGATTATCGTGTACAATTCCGGGTGGTTCCGGATGCAGGGACTCCCCTCTGTGTACGGCAACTTCCCCCTCGGCGACGCCAACAGCATCGTCCTCGAGCTGGGCAAGGTCGTCATCCCGGTGGTGAAAAACACCCCTGTGCTTGCGGGCGTGTTCGCAAACGACCCCTTCCGGGACATGAAGACGTTTCTCACGGAGCTGAAAAGCCGCGGCTTTTCCGGCGTGCAGAACTTCCCCACCGTCGGCACTTACACCGCAGTGTACCGCCAGAATATCGAAAGCGTGGGCATCTCTTACGACCGCGAGGTGGAGATGGTGCACATCGCCCATGAGATGGATCTTTTCACCACGCCCTACGCCTACACGGTGGAAGAGGCCGAAAAGATGGCGCGTGCGGGCGCGGACATGGTGGTGGCGCACTGCCGGGGCACGGTGGGCGGCATGGTCGGCGTGGCAGCCGACGGCATCATGACCATCGACGAGGCATGCAAGAAGGTGCAGGACATTCATGACGCGGTCAAAGCGATCAACCCCGAGGCGATGGTCATCTGCCACGGCGGCCCCATCGCCAACCCCGAGGATGCGGCATACGTCCTCAGCCATACCAAAGGCATCGCGGGCTTCTACGGCGCCTCCAGCGCGGAGCGCCTGCCCGTGGAAAAAGCAGTCAAACAACAGGTTCAGGCGTTTAACGCAATTGAGCTGTAAGCGGGTCTCGTAAAGGAAGGAGCTTATATCATGGGTAGACTTGAAAACAGAGTAGCAATCATCACCGGTGCTGGCGGCGGCTTCGGCGGCAGAATGGCGGAGATCTTTGCGCAGGAAGGCGCGAAGGTCGTGGTTGCAGACTTCAATGAGACGGCCGGTCAGGCCACGGTGGAACGTGTCAAGGCCGCTGGCGGCGAGGCGATGTTTGTCAAAGTGGACGTAACGAACGACGAGAGCGTGAAGAACATGGTCGCAAAGACCGTAGAGGCATATGGCAAGCTTGATATTCTGATCAACAACGCCGGTAAGCAGGGCGTCAAGTACGATATCGCACACATGGAAGTCGACGAGCTGATGCCCTACCTCAACATCAATGTTCGCGGTCCCTGGCTGTGCATCCATCATGCCGCGCCGGAGCTGGTCAAGACGCAGGGCAAGATCGTCAATATTGCCTCCATCGCGGCGCTGCAGGGCAGCTACGGCGGCTCCTGCTACGGCGTTTCCAAGGGCGCAGTGCTGTCTCTGACCTATGCCGTGGCGAATGAGCTCGGCCTTTACGGTGTGCGCTGCAATGCCGTCTCTCCGTACTCCGCCGCGACCAAGGAGACCATCAGCCTTCTGGGTGAGGAGTTCCACGAGCTGCGTAGATCCGGCAACCCGCTCCATCGCCTGTGCGAGGCGGATGATGTGGCGTATGCCTGCCTCTTCCTCGCCTCGGACGAGTCAAAGAGCTGCACGGGTCTCAACCTGCTGTGCGACTGCGGTGCCCACGTTAGATCCTGCCCGTTCGATGTGGAGGACTTCAAAAAGAACAACGTATACGAAGGGTATCCCCCGCTGTTTTGAGCAAAGGAAGCGATTGAATCATCATTAAGGCAAGCGCCTGGTGATAAATAAATTTAAAGGAGTTATGAAAAGATGAAAAGAGTTCTGTCCCTTCTCCTCGCTCTTGTTATGGTGCTGGCTTTGGTCGGCTGCAGCAACAAAGAGCCGTCCAGCAGCAACAATGACCCCTCCAAAGAGCAGACCGACACCCCGGATCCTGGCACGACGGATGATAAGAAGTTCCTTATCGGCGTGAACATGGGCTCTATCGACCAGTCCTACTATGCTTTCCTGCGTATGGGTATGGAGAATGAGCGCAAGGACAACACGGAGCTTTTCGTCACCTATCATGAGTGGGATCTCACCACCCAGATCAAGCAGATCGAGGACTTTATCACCATGGGCTGCGACCTGATCGTTATGGTTGCGGCGGATCCTGACGGTGTGCTGCCTGCCATGACGGCGGCCAAGGATGCCGGCATCCCCATCATCGAGATGGACTGCCCCACGAACTACTTCCCTGATTACAGCATCGGCCAGTTCGTCTCCGACGACTATGATGCCGGTTATCAGGTCGGTAAGGCGATGGCAGAGGGCATGAACGGCGTGGGCGTCGTGCAGTCCTACGTCATCACGGCCACCGTCAACTCCCAGAAGCGTCTTGCCGGCTTCTGCGACGCGATTGCTGAGTATCCCGGCATCCAGAACATTTACAATGCGACGGAGAAGTTTGACGCCACCACGGCGCAGACAATCATCGAGAACATGCTGCTCGCCCACCCCGAGACGACCGGCCTGTTCACTTCCAACGACAAGATCGCCAACGCGGCGGTGAACTTCTTCAAGGCGAACAACATCACCACCGTCAAGCTCGGCCACGTTGCTACGGGCACTCGTGATACCGTTTATACCTGGCTCAACGAGGGATGGGACTATGCAGCATATGACCAGAACCCGGTGGATATGGGCGCGGCTGTGATGCGTGCAATTTACGACTACTTCGATAACGGCACCATTAATACAGAGGCGACGATCATCCCCGGCGAGGTTCGTATGGCTGGTGACGAGTACGTCTGCGACCCGATCTATTATTGATCCTTGCAGTAAAACGGATTGATCAGCTTGAGGGCGGCTGCTCCGGCAATTCGGACGCCGGGGCAGCCCCCTTGCGTAACGGGACCAAAGGAGTAATTATGGGGGCTGAATACATCATTGAAATGAAAGACATCAGCAAGTCTTTCTATGGCGTTAAGATACTTCACGATGTCACCTTCCGGCTGCGGCCGGGTGAGATCCGCGGCCTGCTCGGGGAAAACGGCGCTGGAAAATCCACCATGATGCGCATTCTCAACGGCATCTATACGAAGGATTCCGGCAAGATATTCATCGACGGCGAGGAAAAGCACTTTTCTCTGCCGCGCGACGCAAGAGCAGCTAAGATCGCTTTTGTGCATCAGGAGATCGCACTTTCCGCAAACCTGACGATTGCACAGAACATGTTCCTCGGACTGGAAAAGACCAAGGGGGCCTTTCTTGACGACGAGGCCATGCGCAGCGCGGCGAAGCAGTCGCTTGAATCGCTCGGGCTTGATCTGGATGTTGACACCTTAGTGGGCACGCTGAGCGTGGCTCAGCAGCAGATGGTCGAAATCGCAAAGGCGCTGACACAGGACGCGCGCGTGCTGGTGCTCGACGAGCCGACGGCGGCACTTTCGGAAAAAGAAGTACAGTTTCTTTTCACGCAGATGAGGCGGCTGAAGGAGAAAAATGTCGCCATCATCTTCATTTCTCACCGCTTAAATGAAATCGAGGAAATTACGGATACCCTGACCGTTCTGCGGGATGGGGCGATTATTATAGACGGTCAGCCGACAAAGGGACTTTCCTCTACGGAGATCATAGCGATGATGGTTGGCCGCAATGTTACGCAGTTTTTCGACGGCGAAAAGCCGCGCGGCACGGAGGAGGTCGTTTTTGAGGCGAAGGGGCTGACGAACACAAAGATCAAGGACGTCAGCTTCCAGCTCAAGCGGGGCGAGATCCTCGGCTTCGGCGGTCTGGTCGGTGCGGGGCGGACAGAGGTCATGCGCGCAATCTTCGGCCTTGATCCCATTGAAAAGGGAGAGCTTTTCCTGCACGGTGCAAAGATCGTAAACAAAAATCCAAAACAGGCCATCCGGCAGCGGTTTGGCTTTGTCTCGGAGGATCGCAAGCTCAACGGCCTGATTCTGGTGCACAGCATCGCAAGGAACCTCACGATGAACGTCACCTCCTCCTTTATCAAGGGTATTCGCTACGACAAGGCGAAGGAAAAGGCAATCGTTGACGAGTACGGAACCAAGCTGTCGATCAAAATGACCAGCATGGATCAGCTCTGCCAGTATCTCAGCGGCGGCAACCAGCAAAAGGTCGTCATTTCCAAGTGGCTTGCCTCCGGCGCAGACGTTCTCATTATGGACGAGCCGACGCGCGGCGTTGACGTCGGCGCAAAATCGGAGATATATCGCTTGATGCACAATCTGGCGGAGGAGGGGCTTTCCATCATCATGGTCAGCTCTGAGCTGCCGGAGCTGATCAACATCAGCAGCCGCATTGCCGTCATGCACGAGGGAGAGCTGAACAAGATCTTTGAGTATGACGAGCTGCAACAGTACACCTCCGACGACCTGCAAAAGGAAATCATGTTCTACGCAACCGGTGAAAGGAAATGATCATGAAAGAGAAAATGAAGAAGGTCACAGGCGTTTTCAAAGGGCTGGGCGGCGCGTTCTTCGCGCTGGTTTTGATGGTAGCGCTGCTGTGCATCTGCACGGACACCTTTGCCACGCGCCTGAATTTCGTAAACCTGCTCAAGCAGATGACCTGCAATTGTCTGCTGTCTTTTGGCCTTACCTGCTGCCTGATCACAGGCTTCCCTGATCTGTCGGTCGGCTCTCACGTTGCGCTTGCCACGGTTGAGATCTGCATGTTCCAGAATATGGGCATGTCGCTCGAACTGGCAATCCTTGTCACGTTGGCGATCGGCCTTGTGATCGGTGCGACAAACGGCTATATCTTCTCCCGCACGGGCATGCCCGCCTATATCGTCACGCTCGGTATGCAGAACATCCTGCGCGGCATCGCCTACGTTCTCACCAACGGCGGTGCAGTCATCGTGCAGAACGACGTGGGTATGAGGTTCTTCAACCTTGCCAACGCGACCATCGGCAACTGGATCCCCTATTCCACGCTGGCTCTTGTCGTGACCTTTATTGTGATCAACACGATGCTCAAGCGCACAGTGTTCGGCCGCCACATGTATGCTGTCGGCGGCAACAGCAGCACGGCCATCTACTCGGGCATTGATGTCAAGAACATCCGCCTGATCGTCTATACCATCAGCGGCTTTCTTGCGGCCATGGCGGGCGTGCTCACGGCCTCGCGCGTGTATTCCGGCCAGCCCACCACGGGCGTCGGCTTCGAGGGCGAGGCGATCGCTTCCTCCGTTCTGGGCGGCGTCAGCTTCAACGGCGGTGTTGGCACGCTCTCCGGCTCGCTGATCGGCATTCTGATCATGGGCGTGATGAGCAACGGTATGAATCTGCTGCAAATCAACTACTACTGGCAGCTGGTCGTCAAGGGCGTGATCATTCTGGTCGCGGTCTATCTCGATCAGGTCAAGCGCTCGAAAGTGAAATAAAGGGAGGAAATGAAAATGATGAAGATCAACCACATCGGCCTTCTTGCGCCGGATTGCAAAGAGGCGGCTGCGTATATCGACAAAATGCTCGGCAAGCTGGAATGGGAATACTTTGATTTCTTCTTCCCGCAGGAAACGGTGTTTATCGGCAAGCAGTTCCACATCAGAACTGCAGTGGCCAACTTCGGCCCCATGGACTTTGAGATCCTTTCCCCCTATGATGGGGAGGGCTCTTACCTGCAGGGAGCGCTGGAGCAGAACGGCCCCGGCCTGCACCACATTGCATACTTCTTTGACACCATCCCCGAGCTTGAGGAGCACCTGAGCATGCTTGAGAGCCAGGGCTATGTCAAGCTGCATCACACCGAGCGCCTGGAGGGGCATCCCACGATCTACGTGCAGGCGCCCGACAAGAGCATGATCTACGAGCTCCACGTCTGATCGCGAAATGGCCATGAAGAAAGCTCAAAAGCACAAGAGCGTGCGGAAGGAAGCTGAGGCCGAAACGCCGCGCATTCCCGCCTCAGCGCTCAAAGCAATGGTATCGGCGTATCTGCTGTGGGTCGTTGGCGAGATCGTCTGCGCGATCGCAAAAGGAGAAACGCAGGGGGCGTCCCCGATTCTTCTGGCGCTGGCTTGCATTTTCCTGTTTGGAGGAGTATGCTGGATGCTGATCCCTGAGCTTGTGAAATGGCACCGCCTGCATAAGCGGGAAACCGACCAGAAGGAGTAATACCGTGATGAATCAGAAGCTGTCTGCAACCATGTTCGAGGAGGAAGGGCTGCGGGCAGCGTCTGCCTGCTTTGCCGAAAGCCTCTGGGATTGGGACGACAGACGTTTTACGTGCGCGGAGTATCCATCGTCCTTTCGAGAGTACAGCGAACGCTTTTCTCCGCTGTTTCTTGCCTTGCAGCAGGCGTGCGAGCAGCATCCGGAGCGGACAGAGCAGTTGCTCTGTGAGCTTTGCAGCGGTGCGGTGGCGTTGATAAACGAGCGTCTGGCAGCAATTCGCAGCCGGAACGACAGACTTGTGCGTCAGGATATCTGCAAGATGGTGGCGGTGGTCTATTTTACGCCTGCGGTCGGCGAGCTTTCCATATCCGTGGGCGGTGCGCTCACGCAGACGATGTGTGAGGCGTGGGCGCAGCGCTTCCCGAAGGATTGTTATGCGCTGGTCGGTTACAGCGAGATCGTAAAGGGATTTGAGCGCAAGTGGTACCAGTGCTATATCACACAGGCAGTCTGTGAGCAGTTCGGCCTTCCGGATGACTGCGACGAGCTGCAAACGCTTCGTGCCTTCCGTGACGGGTATCTGCGTGCCTGCCCGGACGGTCCGGCGCTGATCGACGAGTATTACCGCTGCGCGCCACAGATCATACGTCGCATTTGGGCCTCCGGCAGGAGAGACGAGGTGTACGCCGCCATCTGGAGCACATATTTGCAGCCTTGTCTGCGCGACATACGAGACGGCAGGCCGGACATGTGCAAGCGTCGTTATGAGCAGATGGTGCGCACGCTGCGCCGGTGCTATCTGCCGTGGGCAGAGGTGTAAAAAACAAAAACAGGCATCCGCACTCCAATCAGGAGATGCGGATGCCTGTTTCGTTATTGGGAAATCAGTCTTTGCCGTAGTGCACGTGCAGCAGTTCGTGGCAGCGCTGCTCACCGTAGGCGGCGAGCATGCCGGTGACCACGGGGTTGCGCTCGGCGCGCTTGAACATGGCGGCATTGTCCACCTGGTGCAGGCCGTCGCCGCGCTGCTTCTTGATGGCTCTGAGGCCGTAGGGCTGACCCGCGCCGCCCACGCAGCCGCCCTGACAGGTCATCACCTCGACAAGGTGGTAGAACGCCTTGCCCTCGTCAATGTCGCGCAGCAGCTTTTTCGCGTTGGCAAGGCCGTTGACCACGGCAAGCTTGAGCTCCGTGCCGCCTACGTTCACCGTGGCCTCGCGGATGGGCTCATCGCCGCGCAGACCGAGGATGCTGACCTCGCGCAGGGCGTTTTTGCTCTTGTCGGGCAGGCAGTGGCGCACCACAGCCTCCGCCACGCCGCCGGTTACGCCGTAGATCGCCGCCGCGCCGCTGCCGAGGCCGAAGGGCAGGTCGGGCGATTCCAGTTCCAGCTCGCCGAGCTGAATGCCCGTCTCCTGCATCATGTTGATGATCTCATGCGTGGTGAGCACCAGGTCGACGTCGGGACGGCCGTCGTGCGTGAATTCTTCGCGTGCGGCCTCCATCTTCTTGGCCGTGCAGGGCATGATGGCGATGTGGTAGGTGGTCAGGCCGTCCCGCGCGTCCTTTTCGGCGTACTTGTCGCGCAGCACCGCAGCGAACATCTCCATGGGGGACTTGCAGGTGGAGATGTTGCCCAGATACTTGGGGTTGCAGTTTTCCAGATACTTCACCCACGCCGGGCAGCAGGAGGTGAACATGGGGAACGGGCCGCCGTTTTTCAGGCGCGCGAGGAACTCCGTGCTCTCCTCAATGGTGGTCATGTCGGCGGCGAAGTTGGTGTCGTATACCTCGTCCACGCCCATCAGCTTGAGCGCCGTGACGAGCTTGTCGAGCACGTTTTCACCTGCGGGGATGCCGAACGCCTCGCCCACGGCCACGCGCACGGCGGGCGCGATCTGCACCACGACGCGCTTTTTCGGGTCGTTGATGGCGCGCCAGGCGTCGCCGATCTGGTTTTTGATGGTGATGGCACCGGTCGGACAGACGGCGGCACACTGACCGCAGTTG
>CAYPLM010000014.1:0-20207 GCA_964411575.1 uncultured Oscillibacter sp.
CCATCGGGTCGCCCAGCGGCGCCACCTTGCGGACATACACCTCAGTGCCGCGGGTGATGCCCATGTCCATGATGCGGCGCTTGACGGGGCCCTCCCCGTGCAGCTTGACGACGCGCGCCGTTTCGCCGATCTTCACTTCACGCAGTGTTTTCATTGCTTCTTCCTCCTTAAAAGCAGCCGCACGCGGCTGTCAGATCATGATCTTGCGCGCCATCTCTTCGCTGATGGCCACGCGGGAATCCTTCACCTTGACAATGACGTTCCCGTTGAGCGCGGCGATGACCGTCACGCTGCCCCCGGCGACAAAGCCAAGGTCCTCCAGATGCTTTTTCACCTCCGGGCTTCCGCCCACGCGGCGAATGATGTTTTCCTCGTCCGGTGCGGCCAAAGCAAGCGGCAGCATCGCGATCCCTCCGTTCTCGTAGTTAGACAGATTTAACTGCATGCCAAAGAAAAGTGGTTAGCCTTCCCTAACCTTGGCGTAGTTTAACACGTCTAACTGAGCTTGTCAATAGGGAAATCAAGTTTTTTCCAGAAAATTTTCTGCTGCGCTTTTCATACGCAAAAAAGGGACTGCCCCGACGGGGACAGTCCCTTTTCAGCTTGTCAAAGAATCCCCGTCATTCCGAGCAAGTTTCGCACACTGACGTGAGAATCCGTATTTCCCACGCTGGATTGGTTCGGAAACGCGCAAAATAGGACGGATTGCCACACCAGTGACAGCGGTCACTTACTTCGCAATGACGCTTTTTTGACAGCCTTTTTGAAAAGCTGTGCGCTCAGCCGAGGCGGGTGGTCTGCTCGATCCCGGTGGAGCAGAGGATGGCAGCGGCCTTACTGGACATGCCGTGGGCGGTGTTGACCGCTTCGAGGATGGCGCGCGCCGTTTCCGCCGGGGCGACAATGGCAAGGATCTCGCGCTCCGCGCCGAAGGCGGGGAAGTTCTGCTCGAAGTTCTCCTCGCCGACCCAGCGCCCGCGCACCACCGTGCCGCCGCGCGCACCGGCCGCGCGCGCTGTGGCCATCACCTCGTCGCTGAAGCCCTGGTTGACTGAAATCAGAATGAGTGTGTTTTTCGCAGCGTGCATATCGTTTCCTCCGTCGTTTCCGTCGATTTTTGTTTTAAAGCGAATAATCGTCGCAAGCAGATTGCTCACGGCGGAAAGCGGCACCGTGAAAGCAATGCCGCGCCCGGCCGCGCCGTGCAGGTCGCCGCCGAGCTGTTCGAACAGCGCCGCTGCCGTCTGACGCGGGGCAAGGCTGAGGATGATGTCCTTTTCCGAGCTGCCAAGGCCGAGAATGTCCATGATCTCTGAGGTGGCTGTGCCCTCGCCCTCGCAGCGCAGATGGGCGTAGACCTGATTGGACGTGTAAAGATCGGTCACGCGGTTGCCGCAGCCGCGTTCGGTGATGGTGGTGATAAGCACCAGCTGGTCGTTTGCAGACATGGGCAAACCTCCTTAATCGTAATAGAGCACGCCGTCAGACGCACGCTCAAGCTCCTGACGCAGCACGTCAGAGGCAATCTTGCGACGCACGCGCCCCGCAAGACCCAGCAGCTGGATGGTCACCAGCGGAGTCATGGCCACCATGGCCACAAGGCCGAACGCGTCGGTCATCAGGTTGCCGCCCACGGCCTCGCACGCGCCCATGGCGAAGGGGAGGAGGAACGTGGCGGTCATCGGGCCGGAGGCCACGCCGCCGGAGTCGAAGGCGACACCGGTGAACATCTGCGGCACGAAGAACGTCAGCACCAGCGAAATGGCGTAGCCGGGGATGAGGAACCAGAAGATGGAGATGCCCGTGAGCACGCGCAGCATGGCGATGCCCACTGAAAGTGCCACGCCGAACGCAAGCCCGCGGCGCATGGCCGTCTGTGAGATCGCGCCCATGGAGACCTCCTCCACCTGCTTGATCAGCACATGCACGGCCGGCTCGGCGGCGACGATGAAATAGCCCATGACCATGCCGATGGGGATGAGCAGCCAGGGCTGCGTGCTCGTGGCGATCTCCGCGCCGATGAGCTGACCGGCGGGCATGAAGCCCACGTTCACGCCCGTGAGGAAGAGCACCAGACCTAAGTACGCGTACACCATGCCGCTGACGATGCGCAGCAGCTGCTTGCGCTTGAAGCGGCGCGTGAAGATCTCAAAAAGGGCGAACATTGCGCAGATGGGGGCGAGCGCGGTGAACACCTCCTCGGCGTAGTGCGGCAGCGCGACGGCGAATTCCATCGCGGCGTCGCGCGTGGTGACGATGTCGGGCAGGGCAGTGGGGGTGTAGGAGGCGCTGTCGGGAGAGTAGCACACACCAAGCAGCAGCACCGAAAGAATGGGGCCGATGGAACACAGCGCCACCAGACCGAAGCTGTCGCTCGAAGCGTTTTTGCCGCCCAGCGATGCCATGCCAACGCCCAGCGCCATGATAAACGGCACGGTGATCGGCCCAGTGGTCACGCCGCCGGAGTCGAACGACACGGGGATGAAGTCAGCCGGAGCGAGGAACGCGAGGAGGAAAACCACCAGATAAAACCCGGTCAGCATGCGCGAGAGCGGCACCTGAAGCTTGATGCGCAGCAGCGCCACGGCCAGAAACACGCCCACGCCTACTGCCACGGTGAGCAGCAGCACGGTGCGCGGGATGGCGGGCACCTGCGTGGCCAGCACCTGAAGGTCGGGTTCGGCGATGGTGATGATCATGCCGGCCACGAACGCCGCCAGCAGCGGCAGTGCGCGGCTGCGCGAGCGCCCCATGTAAACGCCCATGGCGTTGCCCATGGGGGTCATCGACATGTCCACGCCCAGCGTGAACACGCCCAAGCCCACAATCAGCCCGATCGCGCCGAAGAGAAACAGCACCAGCGCGCCGGTGGTCAGCGGCGCAGCGGACACGCTCAGAAGCAGCACGATGGCCGTGATGGGCAGTACAGAGGAGAGAGATTCTTTGATCTTTTCGATCAGCAGCGGATTGATACGCACGATAAGCTCCTTTCCGGATAGATAATTCTATTATAGATTATACAAATTTTTCATGGAAAGTACAGAGCCAATTTTTATTCTTAACAGAAAGTTTAGATGTGTTGCACGCCGCCGTGCAGCGCCCTTCGCTGCGGTGCGCAGGGGCGGAGAGGAGGTGGGACGCATGAAAACCACTGCAAAGGTGCTGTGTCTGCTGGGTGCAGGGATGGCGGTGTTCATCACGGCGATGTGCGTCATATTCTGTATCAAGGGCGCCGTGCCCGACACGCTGATCCAGTGCACGCTGGGCGCGGGCGGGCTGGAGGCCCTGCTGCTGGCATTCATCAAGATCAGCCGCATTATCAGCGGCGAAGAGAGGGAGGACAAATGAAAGAGCTTTTCTACAGGCGCGCGGCCAATCTTCTGAGCGTGAAGTCGCTTGTGACCATCGCGCTGACCATTTCGTTCTGCGTGCTCACGGTGAACGGCACGCTCTCGCAGGAGTTCAACACGGTGTACCTGATGGTCATCGCGTTCTATTTCGGCACGCAGAGCAAGGGGGCGAACGATGCTCAACAGTCGTGACATCGCGCTGCTGCGCGACGACGTGCGCGTCAACTGCGAGGCGTTTCTTGCCCTGTGCAGGGAGGAGGGTCTGAACGTGCTGGTCACGCAGACCGTGCGCGACGACGAGTACCAGGCCACGCTCTACGCGCAGGGGCGCACTGCCCCCGGCGAGATTATCACCAACGGCAAAACCGTCACCTTTCACCGCGGACTGGCCTTTGACATCTGCAAAAACGTGAAGGGGAACGAGTATGACGACGCGCCGTTTTTCCAGCGCTGCGGGGAGCTGGGCAAGAAGGTCGGCTTCAGCTGGGGCGGCGACTGGAGGAGCTTTCCCGACCGGCCGCATTTTCAGTGGGACGACGGCGGAAAGCACACCGGCGCCATGATCCGCGCGGGCAGACTGCCGCGCAGCATGCCGCGCTACGAGCCGGACTACCGCGCAAGGCTCAAAAAGCGCGCCGGGCTCGCCGAGGCGACAATGGAGTATCTTGCCAAATACCGCTACGGCGCAGAGCTCATCCGAAAGCTCGCGCAAATGGAGTGAGCGGAAGGCTATCCCGTCGAAAAATCTGATCTCGGGCTGCTGCGGCGCGTCTTGCAGCAGCCCTTCTATATTTAATAGGTAGTCTGCTGCTGGAAAAATGTGTTTTGTTACAGCTCTGTTACAAATCGCCGCAGGGTGTTGACTTGTGCGGCGGGAGGTTGTAAACTGTGCGTGCAGAACGAGAAAGGGCTCAAAGCGTGTTCCCGGCGCAGTTACGGGATCAGGCATGCCACGGTAAGTGTGCCGCGTATGCGCGGTGGGCTACGATTTCGGTCTGACACACATCCGCCATCCGGCGGAAATATCAGAAAGGAGAGTAACAATATGAAGAAGTTACTCGCTCTGGTTCTGGCTCTGGTCATGACTCTGTCCCTGGCCACCGTCAGCACCAACGCCGCTTTCGACGATGCTGACAGCATCGAGTATACCGAAGCGGTCGATGTTATGAATGCCATTGGCGTCCTCGAAGGCGACGGCACTGGCAACTTCAACCCCAAGGGCATCCTCAACCGTGAGCAGGCCGCTAAGATCCTCAGCACCCTGCTGCTCGGCAAGAGCGTTGCCGGCAAGCTGACCGTCGACAGCGTCAAGTTCGCCGACGTCAAGGCTACCGACTGGGCTGCCCCCTTCATCGCTTACTGCGCTGCC
This sequence comes from uncultured Oscillibacter sp., assembly GCA_964411575.1. Lineage (GTDB taxonomy): Bacteria > Bacillota > Clostridia > Oscillospirales > Oscillospiraceae > Hominicoprocola. Next base: position 4,720 of record CAYPLM010000014.1, read on the forward strand.
AACGGCATCGTCGTCGGTGATGGCACCAACTTCTACCCCACCACCAAGCTCACTGGCCATGCGTTCGCCAAGATGCTGCTCGTCGCCATCGGCGCTGAGGGCAACTACACCGGCGCTGACTGGGCGATCAACGTTGCTGTTGACGTTCAGAAGTACGGCCTCGATGCTGGCCTGTCCTCCCTCGTGCTGAGCAACGAGCTCACCCGCGAAGAGGCTGCTCAGATGGCTCTCAACGCCGCCCTGTACACCAAGGCTGGCAAGACCTATCTGGTTGATGGCAAGTACAGCTTCGACAACATGACCGACGCTCTGCTCTATGCCGCCATCCTCAACGCCGATGTCGAGATCGTCTCCGGCAAGGACACCCTCCTCAACACCGTGTTCGGTGTGACCAAGGTCGATGGTGTTGACAACTTCGGCCGTCCCGCCGTCAAGTACCTCAACGCCAAGGGCAAGACCCTCGTTCTCATCGCTGACAAGGCTGACTTCACCTACGCCGGTGCTGACTTCAAGGCCAACCTGTTCAACAACGGTAAGGCTCTTAATGGCTACACTGTCGACGCTGACACCGTCGTTCTCTACAACGGCGCTGCCATCGAGAAGTTCAGCTATGCGAAGCTCCCCTATCAGGTTCTGGGCGCCACTGTTGAGCTCTTCACCAGCAACAAGCACATCGACAAGATCATCGTGACCGAGGGCTACTTCACCGAAGTTACCACCAAGAACACTTCCAAGAAGACCGGCGTCACCACCATGACCCTCACCGTCTATGAGGCTGATTACTATCTGGCCAACGGCGAGTATGCCAAGATCACCGTCAACAGCGAGGCTGATGAGGCTCTCTATGAGGCCATTGCCGACTTCGCCAAGGGCGACGTGTTCATGGGCTACTATGCTCCCAACTGGGAAACCACCAAGGATCTGATCACCTTCGATACCGACGTTGACGTCCTCGAGGGCAAGGTCACCGCGAAGAACGCTGACTCCAAGTACAACGGCTATGTCAAGATCGACGGTGTTTCCTACACCTTCGCCAACGAGTACAGCCAGGCTCCCGTCGCTCTGCGCACCAACAACGAGGGCACCTTCTATCTGTACAATAACTACATTGTCCACTTCGACGTTGCTACCGCCACCGCCACCACCATCAACGACGTGTTCTATCTCACTAAGACCTGGAACCTCGCTGGCGGCGTGAACGAGTACGGCGAGACCGTCGGCAAGACCCACTATGCTCAGATCGTCAACCTCGACGGTACCGTTGAGACCATCGTCATCGACGAGGCCAGCGAGGCTCTGCCCGTCGGTCTGTACACTGCGAAGTTCGACTCTGCCAACGACGTCAACGTCCTCAACGCTTGGGCCGGCGACAGCACCTACAGCATCGCCAAGATCGCTGCTGACACCGAGATCAAGGCTGCCAGCATCAAGGCTGCTGACGGCAATACCGTCGTCCGCTTCAACAACGACACCCTCAACATCGTCACCAACGGCAAGTCCGGCAGCGGCCTGAAGGTCACCACCTCCAACGGTATCCTCAAGGCTAAGACCGCCGCCACCGCTACCGTCATCGGCCCGAAGAACGGTGCCAACCTGACCGCCGCTTACGTCATCGTCCCCGGCTCCGCCTCCATCGCGGTTGCTGGCACCATGGTGTATGTTGACAAGTACTCCGCTGGTGATGAAGTCGTTGCTGGCAACAAGAACGTCGACTGCATCGAGTACACCGTTTACGGCCTGGACGGCGAGACTGAGGTTCTCTACGTCGCCGCTGACGCCACTGTCACCCTCGGCTGGAACACCTACATCACCAAGGACGGCGTTGCCACCCTCACCGCTTACACCACCGAGCTGCCCGCCGCCAACAAGACCGGCGTGGTTGCTGGCGACATCGTTGCTGGTGATCTCTATGGCTACCTGCTGACCATCGCTGGTGTTGTGGACATCGACATCGAGAATGCTACCGTTATCGACCTCACCGGCATCGGCTGCGAGACCGCTGACGACATCATCGAGCTGCTCGACTCCGAGTACACCGTCACCGTCAACATGTACGTCAAGGACGGCGCTGCTGTCATCGTCATGACCAACGCTAAGTAAGCTACTGCTTAACAGCTGAATTCATGAATCCCAAAGCCCCACGGCGCAAGCCGTGGGGCTTTTCCTTTTAGGGCGGGGCTGTCATACGACGAGGTGGACACGCATATGTTTGTCCACGAGGTGACGAACATGACAGGAAAACGCTTTCGCATTTTGCCCGCGCTGCTGCTCGGAGCGCTGACGCTGTGGGTGGTGTGGTGTGCGTCCGCCGCGCCCGATCTGGCTGCTGCCGTGACGGCGGTGCGCCGGGAAGCGCCGGTGGCACTGCTGCGCTTTACGCTCGGCGACGCGCAGCAGGACACGCTCAGCCCGCTGGGGCGGCTTGCGCTGGGGCAGACGCCGCTGCTGTACGCGCAGCGCCAAAGCGTGGCAGAGGCGTGGTCGAGCGAGCTGCAGCTGCCCCCGGCGGAAAACGGCGAGGAAAACGAGGGAACCGTGCTCTCGCCGCCACAGACGCAGCAGCCGGACGCCATTGTGCCGGTGCAGGACAACGGCGTGAGCGCGCGCACGCTGCGCGTGTCCGACGCGGGCGGGTACAGCGTGTGCAGCGGCGTGTACATTAACAACGCCTCCGGCTGCGCGATCGACGAGACGCTGCTTGCGCAGCCGCCGCAGGGCGCACCGCGCGTGCTCCTTCTGCACACGCACGCCACCGAGGCGTATACTATGCCCACCGGGGAGGAGTACGAGCCCACCGACCCCTATCGCACGCTGGACGCGACGTGCAGCGTGCTGCGCATCGGCGAGGAGATGGCGCGCGTGCTGGAGGCGCACGGCATCGAGGTTATCCACGACGTCACGCTGCATGACTACCCGCGCTACTCCGGCGCATACACCCGCTCGCTCGCCACGGCGCAGCGCTACCTTGGCGGGGACAACGCGCCGTTTTACATCCTCGATTTGCACCGCGACGCCGTGGAGGATGCCTCCGGAATGCCCTACAAGCTGGTGTGCGGCGAGGAACCGGGCGCGGCGCAGCTGGAATTTGTCGTCGGAAGCCCCGGCGGCGGGGCTGAGCACCCTGGCTGGCAGCAGAATCTCAGCCTTGCCGTGGCTGTGCAGCGCACGCTCCAGCGCGACTACCCCACGCTCATGCGCCCCATCACGGTGCGCTCCTCGCGCTACAATCAGCACCTTTCGCCCGGCGCGCTGCTGCTGGAGGTGGGCACGGCGGGCAACTCGCTGGACGAGGCGCTTAACGCCGCGCGCCTTTTTGCCGAGGGCTTCGCCGAAACGATCCTCTCTGTCGCCTAAAAAAAGCATAAAATTCTCTGCATGTGCTTGCGCGGCGCAGGGCAATGGGATATAATAAAACTATCCCACAGGCAACTGGGAAAGAGAGGAATTTTAAATGAATCTTTGGCACGATATCGCTCCTACCCGCGTCAGACCCGAGGACTTCCTCGCCGTGATCGAAATCGAAAAGGGCTCGAAAAACAAATATGAGATGGATAAAGAGACGGGCGCGCTGCGGCTCGACCGTATCCTCTACACCTCCACGCACTATCCCGCGAACTACGGCTTCATCCCCCGCACCTGGGCCGACGACGGCGACCCGCTGGACGTGCTGGTGCTCTGCTCGGAGAGCATCCGCCCGCTGAGCCTGGTGGAGTGCTACCCCATCGGCGTGATCGCCATGGAGGACAGCGGCTCGCTGGATGAAAAGATCATCGCCATCCCCTTCCAGGACCCCACCTACAACACCTATCAGGACATTTCGCAGCTGCCCGACCATGTGGCCAGCGAGATTAGACACTTCTTCCGCGTGTACAAGAGCCTTGAGGGCAAAGAGACTGTGGTCAGCGATGTTCTCGGCCGTGAGGAGGCCATCAAGATCATCGTCAAGTGCCAGGACATGTATATCGAAAAATACTGCCGGTAAAAAACGGCCAGTCTGTCAGAAAGTCCCTGTTTTCACCCAACGAAAACAGGGACTTTCTGAGCAGGAAGCGAAGGAAAGTGCGCTTCTCACGCCGTAAGGCGTATTTCATTCAAAAAAGCCGCATTTGCCTCCAAGACAAATGCGGCTTCTTTTCGTGGAGCAGGGTACGGGAATCGAACCCGCCTTCTCGGCTTGGGAAGCCGATGCACTACCGATGTACTAACCCTGCGTACTTGGGTATTATAGCAGACTCCGCGCCGGATTGCAAGGCGAAAAATGCAGGTTGCGCAAAAAGTTTTTTTAATGTCCCGACGAAGGAAAGTTGGGGGTGGATATTTCGGCGGGGATGGTGTAAAATGAAGCCGACAATACGCCATCGCGCACAAATGAACAGAAAGGCGGCGCGCACGCATGCTCAGCCTCACGACAACCGAACAACAGTTTACCGCGCTGCTCCGTGCCGCTATCTCCGGCGGGGAAGCGGCCTGCGAAAATGCCGACTGGGAGGCGCTTTTTGCGCTGGCCGGGCAGCAGAAGCTGCTGCCAATCTTCTTTGAGTATGCCCGCAAAACGCCTGCGGCCGCCGAAAACGAGGCGCTTTTTGCTTCGGTCAGGCAGCAGGTGCTTGCGCAGGTGCTCAGCCAGACGCTGCGCGAGGCGGAGTTTTCCACGCTTTACGCGTCGTTGCGCGAGGCGGGGCTGCACCCGATTTTGGTAAAGGGGCAGCTTTGCAGCCAACTGTATCCTCTGCGCGGGCACCGCATCAGTGCGGACGACGATCTGCTGATCCCGGATGACGAGCTTTTGCGCTGCCATGAGGCGCTGGTGCAAGACGGGCTGGAAACGCCTTGCCCGGCGGACGAGCTGGCGCAGGCAGATGAGATCCCTTACCGCAAGGGCGGCAGCGCGCTGTATATCGAGCTGCACCGCCGTCTGTTTGATTCCTCCGCCGCTGCGCCTGACGACCTCAACCGCTTTTTCTGCGGCGTTGCGCCTGTGGAGACGGACGGCTTTCTCACCCTGCCGCCGCATGAGCATCTGCTCTACCTCATCCTGCACGCCTACAAGCACTTTGTGGGCAGCGGCGTGGGGCTGCGGCAGCTGTGCGACATCGGGCTGTGGGCACGCGCGTATCACGGGGAGATCAGCTGGCCGCTTCTGCATGAGCAGTGCGCCGCCGTGCACGCCGAGCGGTTTGCCGCCGCCGCCTTTGCAGCGGCGCGCGACACGTTGGGCATCGCTTTTCCGCTGCCCGCCCCCTGGGGCGACGCGCCGGAGGTGGAGCCGCTGCTGCACGACGCGCTTTGCGGCGGGGTGTACGGGTCGAGCAGCGCCGCGCGACTGCACTCCGCCACGGTGACAAAAAACGCCGTTAAGGCGAGCCGCGGCGGAAAGCGCGGCAGCGCCCTTGCTGCGCTCTTTCCCTCGCGCCGCTACATGCAGCGGCAGTACCCGTATGTCAAGCGCTCAGCGCTGTTGCTCCCCGCCGCGTGGACACAGCGCGCCGTGCGATACCTTTTCCAGCAGCGCAGTGCCCCGGCGCTCTCCGAGCCGCTTCAGCTGGCAAAGGAGCGCATTGAGCTTTTGAAGCTGTACGGCGTGCTGGAATGAGCGTGCTCCGGTCTGTGCAAAATAAAAAGTCACCGCATGTGCGGTGACTTTTGCTATGCAAAAGCATAGCAGAATATGAAAGATGTGCCTTAGCGAATGAGGCGCTCAATCCGCGAGCACGCCGAGCAGCTCTGCCCCTTCGACGGCGGTGATGCGCACGCGGCGCACCTGGTTGCTCAGCGCATGCGCACCGGGCACGCGCACGCGCATGTAGTTGGGCGCGTGTCCGCCAGCCTCGCCGTGCTCCTCTTCAAAAAGCACGGGGAACACCTTCCCCACGCAGCGGGCAAGATACGCCTGCTGCATTTCCTCTGCCACGGCGGTTGCCTTGCCCACGCGGGCGCGCCGCACAGCCATGTCCACCTGCGGCATCTCAGCGGCCTTTGTGCCGGGGCGGATGGAGTAGGGGAACACATGCATCGCGGCGAAGCCGCAGCGGCGGAGAAAGGCGAGCGTCTGGGCAAATTCCTCCTCCGTCTCGCCGGGAAAGCCGGTGATAAGGTCGGTGGTGATGGCGGGGTCGTCAAAATATTCGCGCAGCAGCGCCACGGACTCGAGATACCGCGCGGTGTCGTACTTGCGGTTCATGCGCTTGAGCGTCGCGTCGCAGCCGCTTTGCAGCGACAGGTGGAAGTGCGGGCAGAGCGAGGGGAGCTTTGCCGCGCGCTCGCAGAAGTCGCGCGTGACGGTGCGCGGCTCGAGCGAACCCAGGCGGATGCGCATGTCGCCACCCTCACACGCGATCTGCTCCAAAAGGTCGATCAGGCTCGTGCCGTCGTGAAAGTCGTGCCCATAGGAGGAAATTTCAATGCCCGTGACCACGATCTCTCGGTAGCCCTGCTCGCGCAGCGCACGCACAGAGCGCGCCGCCTCGCACAGCGGCAGTGAGCGCACGGGCCCGCGCGCGTAGGGGATGATGCAATACGAGCAGAAGTTGACGCAGCCGTCTTCCACCTTCAGCATCGCGCGCGTGCGCCCCTCGAGGCCGCCGGCGGGCAGCAGCTCAAACGTGCGGCGGCGCAGCGCATCGTCCAGGTGCTCCTCGGCGCGGCGCTCGCGGCACACGCGGTACAGCGCGTCGAGAAAGCCCGCGCGGTCGTTCGTGCCCATCAGCAGATCAACGTCCAGCGCGCGCACCTCGTCGGGGTGGGTCTGCGCGTAGCAGCCGCACACAGCCACCACGGCGGAGGGGTTATTCTTGCGGGCGCGGCGGATCATCTGGCGCGATTTCTGGTCGCTCACCGCCGTGACGGAACAGGTGTTGATGATGTACGCGTCGGCAGGGGATTCGAAGTCTACCAGCTCGTCGCCGCGCCGTTCGATCTCGTGCTCAAGCGCCTGCGTTTCGTATTGATTCACCTTGCAGCCAAGGGTGTAGATGGCAATTTTCATGGGATATGCTCCTTTGAGGGTGGCTCCCTCTTGCTTTTTGACTTAATTTGATATATCATACCGTTAAATCTGCAATTTGACAAGTCCTGAATGGAGAAAAAGAACATGATCTATCTCGATCACGCCGCCACAACGCCCGTGCCGCCGGAGGTGGGGCAGGCGGTGTACGACGCACTGGTCAACGGCTGGGGCAACCCCAGCGCACAATATCCGCACGGCCGCGCGGGCAAGGCACTGGTGGACAACAGCCGCGCCGTGCTTGCTGATGCGCTGGGCTGCCGCCCGGAGCAGTTTGTTTTCACCTCCTGCGGTACGGAGAGCGACAACTTTGCCCTCCGCCTCGCTGTGTACCAGAACCGCCACAAGGGCCGCCACATCATTACCACCGCTGTAGAGCACAGCGCCGTGCTGGAGACCTGCAAGCAGCTGCAGCAGGAGGGCTGCGATGTGACGTACCTCAAGCCCGACAGAACCGGCATGATCACGGCGGCGCAGGTGGAGGCCGCGCTGCGCGCGGACACGGCCGTAGTAAGCATGATGCTGGTGAACAACGAAACGGGCTGCATCTTCCCCGTGGGCGAGGTGGCACAGCTGCTGCGCGAAAAGAAGTCCGCCGCACTGCTGCACACCGACGCCGTGCAGGCATTTTTGAAGCTGCCCTTCCGCGCCGACACGCTGGGCGCCGACCTCATCGCCGTCAGCGGGCACAAGCTCGGCGCGCCCAAGGGCGTGGGCGGATTGTATCTTTCGCCCCGCGTGCGTGCGCCCAAGCCGCTGCTCGCCGGCGGCGGACAGGAGTTCGGCCTGCGCTCAGGCACCGAGGCCACCGGGCAGATCGCGGGCTTTGCCAGAGCCGTGGAGCTGCGGCGCGCCCATTTTGCGCAGGATCTTGCCGCCATGACCGCGCTCAAAGCCTACGCCGAGGAAAAGCTGCTCTCGCTCGACGGCGTGGTGCGCGTGGGCGCGGGACAGGCGGCGCACATTTTGTGCCTTTCGCTGGTGGGATATCCATCCGCAAACGTCGTCACCGAGCTTGGCGAGCAGGGCATCTGCATCAGCGCGGGCAGCGCGTGCCACCGCGGCAAGCTCAGCCACGTCTACGCCGCGCTGGGGCTTGAGAAGAAGGTGGGCGCGGGCGTGCTGCGCATCAGCTTTGGCCCCGAGTCCACCCGCGAGGACGTGGATGCGCTTTTCGACGCGCTCAAGCGCCACCGCGACACGCGCTTCCCCATGCTGTAAGGAAGCGCTCGACGACTATTATATTGTGAGACTGTCAAAAAACCGTCATTGCGAAGTAAGTGACCGATGTCACTGGTATGGCAATCCGTCCTTTTTTCTGCGCTTCTGAATCTTTCCGGCGTGGGGAGTACGGATTCCCACGCCAGTGTGAGCACTGGCTCAGAATGACATGGGTTATTTGACACGCTATATTATGTTATAAGGAGTTCTCTCATGCTTTCCTCCCTTCGGCAGCCGCGCGCGTTTTACCGGCGGCTTTTGTATCTTGCACTGCCTGTCATTGCGCAAAACCTCATCACCACCTCGCTCGGCTTTATGGACACTTTCATGGTCGGCCTTCTCGGCAGCGAAGAGATGTCCGCCGTGACGGTGGCCAACGTGCCCATTTTCATCATCCAGCTGGTCGTCTTTGGCTTGCAAAGCGGGTCAAGCGTGCTCATCAGCCAGTTCTGGGGCAAGGGCGACCGCGAGAGCATCAACCGCGTGATGGGGCTGGGCGCGTACATCGCCGGCGGCGTGTCGCTCACCTTCGCGCTGGTGATGTTCTTCCTGCCGCGGCAGGTGCTGCTGCTGGTCACAGACAATCTGCGCCTCATCGAGCTGGCTGAGTCGTATTTGCAGATCGTCGGCTTTTCCTATGTATTCAACAGCCTCGCTTCGGTGTACATTGGCATGCAGCGCAGCATCGAAAACCCCAAGTTCGGCATGATCGTCTTTGCCCTGTCCACACTTTGCAACACGGTGGGCAACTACATCCTCATTTTCGGCAAGTTTGGCGTGCCCGCGCTGGGCATTACCGGTGCGGCCATTGCCACGCTTGCCTCGCGTGTGCTGGAGCTGGTGCTTTCGCTCGGCTACGCGCTGCGCTGCCGCCGCATGCCGCTGATGCCGCGTGCGCTGCTGCGCCCCGGCACGGGGATCCTGCGCCGTTTCCTGCGCTACTCCACGCCTGTGCTGCTCAACGAGACGCTCTGGGGGCTGGGCACGTCGATGTTCACCGTAGTGATGGGGCACATGGCCATCAGCACCGACATCCTCGCCGCCTACACCGTGGCCGGAAATATCGACAAGCTCGTCACTGTGTCCATGTTCGGCGTGGCGGCTGCTGCGGCGGTGATCGTGGGCACCGAGATCGGCGCGGGTAGCCGCGAGAGTGTGCAGCAGATCGGAAAATGCCTTTCCACCGTGGCTTTTCTGGTGGGCATCGGCATCTGCGCGCTCGAGCTGGGGCTTTACTTCGGCCTCCTGCGCGAGTATCTTCTGCCGCTGTTCAGCCTCAACGCGGCGGCGGCCTCGCTGTGCACAGTGATGGTGGTTTGCAACGCGGTGCGCTGTCCGTTCGACTCGTTCGTCACCTCGATAATCGTGGGCGTGCTGCGCGGCGGCGGCGACGTGCATGCGGCGCTGCTGATCGACATTTTGCCGCTGTGGCTGTTTGCTCTGCCTCTCACAGCGCTGGCTGCGGCCATCCCCGGCCTCTCGCCGGTCTGGGTGTGCGTGGCCATGGTCACGCAGAGCGTACCGAAGGTGCCCGCCGGACTGATACGTCTGCGTTCGGGCAAGTGGGTCAGGGACGTGACGGAGCGTGCCTGAGCAAGTTTAAGACAGGAGAAAACATCATGGGTAAATTCAGCGGCGTTCTGCTCGCCAGCGATTTCGACAACACACTCACCGACTCCATGGGCGCGCTGCGCACTGGGGTCGATATCCCGCCCCTCGCCCCGCGCAACCGTGAGGCGCTGGAGTATTTCACGGCGGAGGGAGGGCTTTTCTCCGTGGCCACCGGGCGTGCGCTGCCCGCCATCGCGCCCTATCTTCCGCAGATGCCCGTCAACGCCCCCTGCGTGGTGGGCAATGGCGCAGGTATTTACGACTTTGCGCAGCAGCGCTACCTGGTCACGGCGTTTCTCGCAGAGACGGCGAAGCCACATTTGCAGGAGGTGATGGACGCCTTCCCCACCCTTGGCATCGAGCTTTACCTGCAGGACTCGCGCACCTGCGCGCTGCGCGTCAACGACTATATCCGCGCGCACTTTCACCTCACCCGCGCCGCTTATGTAGAGGTGGATGGGCTGGATGAGGTGGAGTTTCCCATCTCCAAGGCGCTGTTCGAGGCCGAGCGGCCGCTGCTGGACGAGGTGGTGGCGTTTCTGGACAGCCGCAGCTGGAAGACCGCGTGCGAATACTGCTTCTCTGCCGATAACCTGCTTGAGCTCACCGCCCCCGGCGCGACCAAGGGCGGTATGGTGCTGCGCCTTGCCGATTTGCTGGGTGTGAAGCGGGAGAACATCTACTGTGCGGGCGACCACGGCAACGACCTTTCGATGCTGGCCGTAGCGGCGGAGGGCTTTGCGCCCGCCAATGCCATCGACGCCGTGCGCAGCAGCGGTGCGACGCTCGTGTGCGCCGCCGCCGAGGGCGCTATGGCGGAGATCATTGCGCTGCTTGATCAGAGATACCGCTGAGTATGCGCACTTTTCATGCTTGCTATTGCTGTGGAAATATGGTAAAATCGACAAAATGACGAAAGAGGAGAGCAGTATGTTTCAGGGCTTTTCACAGGGCGCGGTGGATTTTCTGTGGGGCATCCGCCTCAACAACGACCGCGCGTGGTTTCTTGCACACAAGCAGGAGTATCTTACGCTCGTCGACGCGCCGCTGCGCGCGCTGTGCGCCGAAACGCTGTCGGCGATGAATGACCGATTCTCCGACCTTGCGCTTGAGGGGCACACCTGCCGCATCTACCGCGACGCGCGGCGGCTGCATGGACACGGGCCGTACAAGGACACACTGTGGTTCACACTGCACGCGCCCTACAGCGACAACAATTACTCGCCCATGTTCTACTTTGAGCTGGGGCCCGACCACTACGGCTTTGGCATGGGCGCCTATGATGGTGAGCCGGCTATGATGCAGCGCTTCCGCGAGGCCATCGACCGCGACCCGCGCCCGATGACCGCGCTGGCCGAGGGCATCGCCGCATCGCGCTTTGCGCCCTACGGGGAGTTTTACAAGCGCCCCAGGGGCGACAAGGGACCGCTGCTCAACGACTGGTACAACCGCAAACGCGTGGGTGTGTCTTTTGAGGACAACCCAGACGGCGTGCTGCTCACGCCGCAGCTGCTGCCCACGCTTTTGGAGGGCTTTGAGCAGCTGGTGCCGCTTTACCGCTACCTGCGTGGTGTGGCGCTGGACGCGTCCAACGCCGATCACATTTGAGGAGACAGCGATGGATTTTTCACCTCACTCGTACCCTTACGCCTCCGCGCGTCAGGTGGTTTACGCTGGGCGCGCCATGGTGGCAAGCTCGTCCCCGCAGGCATCGCAGGCGGGCATTGAGATCATCAAACGCGGCGGCAATGCCATCGACGCCGCTGTGGCCGCCGCCGCATGCCTGACCGTATGCGAGCCGACGAGCAACGGCATCGGCGGCGATGCCTTCGCCCTTGTATGGGCGCAGGGTAAGCTGCATGGGCTCAACGCAAGCGGCCCTGCGCCGCAGGGCCTGAGCGTCGAACGTGTGCGTGCCCACGGGCACAGCGAAATGCCGCAGTTCGGCTGGGACAGCGTTACCGTGCCGGGTATCCCTGCCGCATGGGCGACGCTGAGCGGGCGCTTTGGCCGCCTCCCGCTTCGCGAGCTGGTGGAGCCCGCCGCGCGCTACGCTGAAAACGGTGTGCCCGTGGCCGCCACCTGCGCGCAGGACTGGGCAGAGTGCGTGCAGCGCTACCGCGAGGCGCTGCGCGGGGACGAATACGCTCCCTGGTTTTCACTGTTCGCGCCGGAGGGGCGCGCGCCGCGCGCGGGTGAGCTGTTCCGCTCGGCGGACATGGCTGCCACGCTGCGCGAGCTGGGCTGCACCAACGCGGAGAGCTTTTATCGCGGCGCGCTGGCGCAGGAGATTGTCCGGTTTTCCGACAAAACCGGCGGCTGCCTCACGCGCGACGATTTGGCGGCGTTTCAGCCCGAGTGGGTGCAGCCGCTTTCGGTGAACTATCGCGGGTACGATGTGTGCGAGCTGCCGCCCAACGGGCACGGGCTGTCCGTGCTGCTGGCACTGCGTCTGCTCTCCGGCTTTGACCTGGGCGGCGAGCGCGAGCGTGCGCTGGTCTACCACCGGCAGCTCGAGGCGATGAAGCTGGCCTTTGCCGACGCTCAGACCTACATTACCGACCCTAAATACATGCACGTCTCCCCTGAGGAGCTGTTAAACGAAGCGTATCTTGCCGCGCGGCGCGGCCTCATCGGCAAAACCGCGCGCATGCCTGCGCCCGGCGACCCGCGCAGCCACGGCACGGTGTATCTCGCCGCCGCCGACACCGAGGGGAACATGATCTCGCTCATCCAGAGCAATTATCGCAAGTTCGGCTCGGGGCTGGTCGTTCCGGGCACGGGCATCGCCCTGCACGACCGGGGCAACAACTTCACGCTCGACGAGCGGCACGCAAACTGTCTCGCCCCCGGCAAGCGACCGTACCACACCATCATCCCCGGTTTTCTGTGTAAGGATGGGCGGCCGGTGGGGCCGTTTGGCGTGATGGGCATGTTCATGCAGCCGCAGGGACATGTGCAGGTGGTCAGCAACGCCGTGGACTTCGGCATGAACCCGCAAAGCTGCCTTGACGCACCGCGCTGGCAGTGGGTCGGCGGAAACAAAATCGAGCTGGAACGCGCCGTTCCGGCGCAGATCGTGCGCGCTCTGCGTGTACGCGGACACGAGGTGCGCGTGGTGGACGACCGCCGCGCGATGGGACGCGGCCAGATCCTGTGGCTGCTGGACAAAGGCGTTTTGTGCGGCGGAACGGAACCGCGCACGGACGGAAGCATCGCCGTTTGGTGAGGGAGGACATACGAAGATGGAAAGAGCGTATTCTTACATCCTGCACGAGCAGGCACAGCGTTATCCGGGCATGACCGCACAGGACTTTGTCAAGCTTGCCTATCAGACCGAATTTGGCCCCGCGCACCTGCGTGAAACGGGCAGCGCCGAAGCGCTTGCGCATTTGCGGCGTGAGCTGGCCACGCTGCCGGAGGACTGCTCACCGCAGCGTGTGGAGCGTATCGGCAACAAGCTGGCGCGCATGCCGCTTGCAAACCTCAGCGAGGACGGCGTGCCGCTTCTGGCGCGTCTGCTGGTGCTTACCGCGCGCGAGCACAGCGGCACGGACGAGGGCTTTGCCGCGCGACTGGACGAGCTGCGCACCCTGCCCGTGGCGGGACTGGAGGAGTTTCTTGCGTCCTACGATGGCGGCGCCGTGCACCACAGCGACGCGTATGCCGCGCTCTATCGCCCGCATTACCGCGTGCTCGACAAGGACTACGCGGTGTACTTCCCCGCGCTTTTGTCTGTGGAGCGGCTGATGCGCGCGGGCAAGAGCGTGGTGGTGTCCATCGACGGGCGCTGCGGCAGCGGGAAAAGCACGCTCGGCGGTCTTTTGGAGCATGTGCTCGGCGGCAACCTCTTCCACATGGACGACTTCTATCTGCCCAGCGATGTGCGTCCTGCTGACTGGGAGAGCATCCCTGCCGGAAACATGGATCTTGTGCGCTTCCGCGAGCAGGTGCTTGAGCCTGCCCGCCGCGGCGACACGGTGCTCTACCGCGCCTACGACGGCGTGAACGGCTGCCTGCGCCCCGCCGTGGCCTACACGCCCCGCCAGCTCACCGTGATCGAGGGCAGCTACTCCCAGCATCCCTCGCTCAGGCCGTTCTATGACCAGACCATCTTCCTCACCTGCGAGCGCACCATCCAGAACGAGCGCTTGCAGCGCCGCGAGCGCGAGAGCGGCTATTATGATGATTTCCAGCGCTACTGGATCCCCATGGAGGAGCGCTATCACGACTATTTCGCCATCCCCCAGCACGCAGACCTTCTGCTCGATACGGCAGAGTTCTTCTAAACATAGGCAGAATCGACAAAATTTTTGTCGATTCTGCTTTTTTTCCGCTTCCTCTTGACATTCCGGGCACGAAACGGTACAATATGTCTACAAGAGAAATACAAAACCAACAAAATTGATTTTGAACGGAGGACAAAAAGATGCAGCTTATGGACGCGATCGTAAAGCCAGCAGCGGCTCCGGGGCTGGAGCTGCGCCAGGTGCCGGTGCCGACGCCCGGCCCCGGCGAGGTGCTGATCAAGGTGCACAAAACCGCCATCTGCGGCACGGACGTGCACATTTACGACTGGAACGAGTGGTCGGCGCAGCATGTCAAGCCGCCCATGGTCATCGGGCATGAGTATGTCGGCGAGATCGCCGAGCTCGGCGCGGGCGTGACGGGGCTCACGGTTGGCCAGCGGGTCAGCGGTGAGGGACACATCACCTGCGGCCACTGCCGCAACTGCCACACCGGCAACATCCAGTGGTGCAAAAACACCAACAGCGTGGGCGTGGACCGTGACGGCGCATTTGCCGAGTATGTCTGCATCCCCGCACGCAACGTCATCCTCATCGACCCGTCGCTTGACGAGGACGTGGTGGCCATGTTCGACGCGGTGGGCAACGCCACGCACACGGCGCTGATGTTCAACCTCGTGGGCGAGGACGTGCTCATTACCGGCGCGGGCCCGGTGGGCATCCTGGCCGTGGCCATCGCCAAATATGCCGGTGCGCGCCGCGTGGTCGTCACCGACCTCAACGACTATCGCCTTGAGCTCGCCAAAAAGCTGGGCGCGGACGCGGCCATCAACACCGGGCGCGAGGATCTCACCGCCGCCATGAAGGAGCAGGGGCTGGTCGAGGGCTTTGACGTGGGCTTTGAAATGTCCGGCAGCGGCGCGGCGCTCAACCAGATGATCGGTGTGATGCGCAACGGCGGCAAGATCAGCCTCCTCGGGCTTGGCAACGGCCCGGTGAAGCTGGATATGAACCTTGTCATCGGCAAGGGGCTCACGCTTCAGGGCATCTATGGCCGCAAGATGGACAACTGGCACCAGATGAGCTACATGGTGCAGGGCGGCCTCGATCTTTCCCCCGCCATCACCCACCGGTTCCATTACACCGAGTTCGAGAAGGGCTTTGAGGCCATGCACAGCGGCAGAAGCGGCAAGGTCATTCTCGACTGGACGAAAAAATAAGGAGGAGCAACGCTATGAAGTCTGCCTACGAAAGCTACCGCGCAGAGCTTGCCGCCATCCGCGAGGCCGGCACCTACAAGGATGAGCGCATCATCACCACCCCCCAGAAAAGCCGCATCGACACCACGCAGAAAAACGCCGTGGTCAACATGTGCGCGAACAACTACCTGGGGCTGTCCAACCACC
>CAYPLM010000015.1:0-15344 GCA_964411575.1 uncultured Oscillibacter sp.
AGACGTCCATGTTGCTCTGATCGTCACCTTCGGCACGATGGCCGCGCGCGGTGCTATCCGCGATGTGGGGCGCGCGCTCAACATGACCTACGCCGACTGTGATGCCATTGCAAAGCTCGTGCCCGGCGGGCCCGGCGCGCTGCATATCACGCTCGACGACGCGCTGCGCCTCTCGCGCGAGCTGCATGAGCGCTACGACAGGGAGCCCGAGGTCAAGCGCCTCATCGACACTGCCCGTGCGCTCGAGGGCATGCCGCGCCACGCCTCCACCCACGCCGCCGGCGTGGTGATCACCAAGCGGCCGGTGGTGGACTATGTCCCGCTGGCCACGAACGACGACGCGGTGGTCTGTCAGTATGTGATGACCACGCTGGAGGAGCTCGGCCTTCTGAAAATGGACTTTCTCGGCCTGCGCAACCTCACCGTGCTCGACGACGCGGTGAAGCTGGTGCAGCAGCACGACCCCGGCTTTACGCTTGCCTCCATCCCCGAAAACGATGCCGAGACCTACGACATGCTCGCCCAGGGCAAGACCTCTGGCGTGTTCCAGATGGAGTCTACCGGCATGACCGGCGTGTGCGTGAGCCTCAAGCCGCAGAATATCGAGGATATCACTGCCATCATCGCACTCTACCGTCCCGGTCCCATGGAGTCGATCCCAAAGTTCGTTGCCTGCAAGCACGACCCGAAAAAGGTCAGCTACCTTGTCCCGCAGCTTGAGCCCATTCTCTCCATCACCTACGGCTGTATCGTCTACCAGGAGCAGGTGATGCAGATCTTCCAGCAGCTTGCGGGGTACTCGCTCGGACAGGCCGACATGCTGCGCCGCGCCATGAGCAAAAAGAAGGTCAAGGACATCGAAAAAGAGCGCGCGGCCTTCCTGTACGGTGATAGTGCGCGCGGCATCTGCGGCTGTCTTGCCAACGGCATCAGCGAGAAGGACGCCGAAACGCTCTACGATGAGATCTATGCCTTTGCCAATTACGCCTTCAACAAGGCGCACGCCGCCGCTTACGCCGTGGTGGCGTACCAGACGGCGTACTTCAAGTGCCACTTCACGCGCGAGTATATGGCGGCGCTGCTGACCAGCGTGCTCGACAACTCTGAAAAGGTGGCCGAATATATCACTGAGTGCCGCGACTGCGGCATCGCGCTGCTGCCGCCGGACGTCAACCGTTCCGACGACCGCTTCACCGTGGAGGACGGGGGTATCCGCTTTGGCCTCGTTGCCATCAAAAACATCGGGCGCGGCGCCATTGCCCGCCTGATGGCCGAGCGCGCAGAAAACGGCCCGTTCACCGATTTTCAGGACTTCTGCCGCCGTCTCGACGGCTCCGACCTCAACAAGCGCGCGGTAGAAAACCTCATCCGCAGCGGTGCGTTCGACAGTATGGGTGCGCGGCGTGCACAGCTTCTTGCCGTGTACGAAAAGGTGATGGACGGCATTGCCGCTGGAAACCGGGACAACGTGGAGGGGCAGATCGACTTTTTCGGCATGCCCGCTGCCGCCCGGCACGCCCGCCTGATCCTGCCTGACATTCCCGAGTTCACCGCACAGGAGCGCATGGCCATGGAAAAGGAGACCACCGGGCTCTACCTCTCCGGCCACCCGATGGATCACTGCCGCGAGGCCGTGCGCCGCAGCGGTGCGGTGCCCATCGCCCGCGTGCTCGATGACTTTGCGCAGGAGGAGGGGGCCATGCAGTTTGCCGACGGGCAGAGCATCGGCATTGCGGGCGTAGTGACGGCCAGCAAGACCAAGATGACCAAGAAGAACACCCTCATGGCCTATGTCACGGTGGAGGACAGCACGGGCGCGATGGAAATGCTCTGCTTTGCCCGCGTGCTCGACAACTACGGCAGTTACCTGCGCGAGGGGGAGATCATCTACGCCATGGGGCGGCTGTCCGTGCGCGACGATAAGCCGCCGCAGCTGATGTGCGACTTTGCCCGTCCGCTTGAAGGGCAGGGGAGCGACCTTACACCGCAGATACCGGCTGCAAAGGCGCAGACACAGCGCCCGCGCACGCTCTATCTGCGTCTGCCGTCGGCGAACTCTCCGCAGATGGATCACCTGCGCCGCCTGCTCTTCCTCTTTGAGGGTACCGACACGGTGAAGGTGCGCCTTCTGGACACGGGAAAGCTCATCGCCACGTCCTGCCGTATCACCGAGTCACTGCTGCGTGAGGTGAGCGAGCGCTTCGGAAGCGAAAACGTGGTGGTCAAATAAGCGTAACAAGCCTGCCCAACGGGATTTGGGCAGGCTTGTCATATCTGCGCCTCTGCGCTCATAGAAATGGAGCAACAGTTCAGGATTCGGAGGAACGCGATATGACAGCAAACACCGGCATCTATCAGGATATTGCTACGCGCACGGCGGGCGATATCTATATCGGCGTGGTCGGCCCCGTGCGGGCGGGTAAGTCCACCTTTATCAAGCGCTTCATGGAGACCCAGGTCATCCCCAACATTGACAACGTCTATCGCCGCGAGCGCGCCAAGGATGAGCTGCCGCAAAGCGGCTCAGGCCGCGCGGTCATGACCTCTGAGCCCAAGTTCGTGCCGGAGGAGGCGGTCGACATCGCGCTTGGCGACGGGGCCTCCTGCTCGGTGCGACTGATTGACTGCGTGGGCTACATGGTGCCCGGCGCGACCGGCTTGATGGACGGCGACAGTCCGCGTATGGTCACCACGCCCTGGCTCGACCGGGAGATTACCATGGCGGAGGCGGCAGAGCTGGGCACAACGCGCGTCATCCGCGAGCACTCGAGCATCGGCATCGTCGTCACCACCGACGGCAGCATCACCGATATCCCACGCGAGGACTATCTGGAAGCCGAGGGGCGCGTCATCCGGGAATTGCAGGACATCGGCAAGCCCTTTCTGGTGCTGCTCAACGCGCTCGAGCCGCAGTCACCGCGCGTGCAGGCCATCGCGCGCGACATTTCGCAGCGCTACGGCGTGAGCTGTCTGCCGGTGAACTGTCTGCTGCTCGACGACGAGGCCGTGGGCGGCATCCTGCGCGCCGTGCTCTATGAGTTTCCGCTCACGGAGCTGCGGCTGTACCTGCCGCGCTGGGTGGAGGCGCTGGACGCGCAGCACCCGATCAAGCTTGCTCTTTACCGCAGCGTGCGCGAGAGCGCACAGCATATCCGCTGCATCCGCGACCTGCGCGCCGCCATCGATGCGATGGGTGCGGGGGAAAACGTGAGCGAGGCACGGCTTGAGAGCGTGCAGCTGGGAAGCGGCACGGCAAAGGCGTCCCTTACGCTGCCGCGCGAGCTGTTCTACCGCACGCTCAGCGAGCAGTCGGGCTTTACCGTGGCGGATGACGGCGATCTGATGTCGCTTCTTACACAGCTTTCAGGGGTAAAAAGCGAGTATGATAAGGTGGCGCAGGCGCTGCACGACGCGCGCGAGACGGGCTACGGCATCGTGGTGCCCAGCGTGGAGGAGCTTGACCTCGCCGAGCCTGAGATCATGAAGCAGGGCGGGCGCTACGGCGTGCGCCTGAAGGCCAGCGCGCCGAGCATCCACATGATTCGCGCCGATATCGAGGCCACGGTCTCGCCTATCGTCGGCAATGAAAAGCAGAGCGAGGACATGGTAAACTACCTCCTGCAGGAGTTTGAAGGCGATACGGGCAAGATCTGGCAGTCCAACATCTTCGGCCGCAGCTTCCACGAGATCGTCAGCGAGGATCTGCAGGCCAAGCTCAAACGCATGCCCGCCGACGCACAGCATAAGCTGCGCCAGACGCTCGAACGCATCCTCAACGAGGGCGGCGGAGGGCTGATCTGCATCATCCTGTAAAAAACGGGAAAGAGACTTGAGACGACGGTCATCACCGCCGTCTTTTTTTTGCGAAAGCTGGTTGACAATGTAGACCGGCTGTGCTATCATTGGTCTATAAAGTAAACCGGAGGAACAATGCGGATGAAACAGGTACATTTAACAGGCGGCGAGTGGCATGTGATGGCGTGTCTGTGGGAGGAAAGCCCACAGATGCTCATGCAGCTGGTGGACAAGCTGAGCGCGCGCGTGGGTTGGGCAAAGAGCACCACTATTACTACGCTGCGTCGCATGGAAGAGAAGCAGCTTGTTTGCGTCACAAGGACTGACAAGGGAAAGTCCTATACATCAAATGTCGCACAGGAGGACGCAGTGCACAGTGAAACGCGCAGCTTTCTCGACCGCGTGTACCACGGAAGTGTTGGCCTGATGATCAGCGCCATGGCGCAGCGGCAGGAGCTATCGAGCGAGGAGCTGGCCGAGCTGCGCGAAATCCTGAGAAAGGCGGAGGAGCATGAGGATGGTTGAGTGGTTCATTTCGTCGGCGGCTTTGATTGTGCTGGTGCTCACTTTGCGGCGTGCGCTGGGGAAAAAGCTCAGCGCGGCAGCGCGGTATGCGTTGTGGCTGGTGGTGCTGGCGCGGCTTTTGATTCCGGTGCAGCTTGTTTCACTGCCTGTGTATTCTACGGAGGGAGAGCGCTTGGCTACCGTCGTTTCGCCCTCTGTCCCGGTGGCCACGCTTCCCGAAGCGCCGGGGGAGAGCGGCACAGTGGCCGCGCCGACCACGCCCGCAAGTCCTGCGCCGGGTGCACAGCCCACCGTTTCCGAGCCGGCGGCTGCCTCGTGGACAGTGGAAAAATGCCTTACCATCGTGTGGCTTTGCGGCGCGGGCATGCTGGGAGCGGTCATCGTGACAAGCAACCTGCGCTTTTCCCTCGCTCTGCGGCGCAGACGCACGCGGCTGAAGGGCGCGGACTGCGCGCTTCCGGTATACACGGCGGAGGGGCTGGAGTCCCCGTGCCTGGTGGGGCTGGTGCACCCGGCAGTGTATCTTGCGCCCGAGGACGCGGAAAATGCGCAGCGTCTACGGCATATTTTAGCGCATGAGCAGGCGCATTGGCGCGGCGGCGACCATGTTTGGGCCGTTGGGCGCGCGGCGGCGCTGTGCCTGCACTGGTTCGAACCGCTGGTGTGGGTGGCGGCGGCGGTGAGCAAGCGCGACGCCGAGCTCGCCTGTGACGCGCGCACGCTCAAAGCGCTGGGCGACGGCGAGCGCGCCGCCTATGGCCAGACGCTTTTGTCGCTGGTGACGGCTAGACCCACGCCGCGCACGCTGCTCTCGTGCTCGACGGCGATGTCGGGCGGGAAAAAGACCCTGCGCGAGCGCATCGAGGCTGTTGCCAAAAAGTCGCAGACCCGCCGCGCGGCGCTGTTTCTGGCCGCAGCGGTGGTGATCCTGGCGGCGGTGCTGGCCTTTGGGCAGGAGAGAAGCGAGTACGACGCGTTTTTGACCGAACTTGACCGCGCGACGGAAATCGCCTATCTGCCGGAGATCAGGAATATCACCGACCCGACCTGTCCGGAGGACAGTCTTCCGCAGATAAAGGCGCTGCTCCGGAAAATCGAACGGACGGCGGAGGGCAACTGGCCGCTGACGGACGAGGTGGAGGAAAACGTGCTGTTTCTCGGCGAACGGCAGTACGGCTTCCAAAGTGACGGCGAGGGCGCGCTTTTGTACCGCGTGGAGCAAAACGGGGAGCAGATGCAGTGCTTCCTTGTGGGGCGCTACAGCGCGGAGATCGATGTACGCGGCGAGCTGGCGCGGTGGATCGGTCGCGCGGCGCAGACGGAGGCGGAGCAGTTCCTGTGGCAGGTAGAGCGCGCGGAGGAGATCACCGTGGCGCCTGCGCCGACGTCGAGCCAGGTTTACCCCGCGCTGACGGGTGAGGCACTGCAAAGCGCGAAAGAAACGCTTTCCACACTGGAATCGGCGCCCGAGCATGACGAGCCCGAGGGAGAGAAAGCCCTCTTTACGCGTCCCGGCCTGGTGGTTGGAGAGGGGACTTACCGCCTGTATTACGACGCGGCAAGCGGCGAAACGCTGCTTTATCGGCAGATCAGGACGGACGCATGGGAGGACAGCAACTTCTCCCTTGTCGGAAAATACAACGGGAATATCATCAACCGCCTTTTGACGCTTGCAAGCGCGACCGTATCGAATGCTTCGGCTTTTTGCCGAACAGCGAGCTGAGAAGTTCACAGACGGCAACGGTGTTGAGCGGAAAAACTGCGTGGGCGGTGGAGGATGTCGAGCGCGACGATGTGCTGGGCAGCCTGCGTGAGATCGGCGCGGACGCGGCACTTTACCGCGAGGTGACGGGTGAGGACACGCTGGTGCTTTATCCCAGCTTCGATTGCGGGATGACAGTCGAGCTGGTGGGCGGCGGGCGCATTTCGCTCTGGCCGCTGATCGAGGCGGGCGATGGCGCGGTGCTGCTGCGCTATGTCAGCGACACGGAAAACCGCACGTTCCTGCTGCCCAGCGCAGGGGTCATCCGAATGAACATTCTGCGCATTACGGGCGTGGGCGACACGGCGCAGGAGCAGTTTAACGCCATCTACGATCGGGTCAGCGTGCCCTACGGCGATTCGGACGATCTTACGGTCGTGGCGCGCAGCCTTGTGGGGCGGATCACGGCGGCGTGGATGGAGATGCCCTCTTACACCGCCTGGAGGCCGCTGGACGTGAAGATCGGCGACGTGAGCGTGACCGACATCTATTTCGGTGAGGAGGAAAACTTCTTGGCAAACGTGACGCTGTGGCTGAAGTTCGACGGTAATTACTCCGCGAATTTCTGGCAGGCGGGCGCGGGGCTGATCGCGCAGGATGCGGACGGCTACTGGCTTTGGGGCGGCGAGATGCTTGTGGAGCTGCGCGACGGCGCGTGGGTCACCGATGATGGCATCGGCGGCGCGGGCGGAAGCGTCAAGGTGGGCTTCCGCTTTGGAACGGCAAGCTGTGAGCAGCTTGTCAAGGCATTTACCCTTACATCCGGCTTCACGCATGACTATTTGATTCCCTCTTACTTCTGCGACCTGCCCGAAGGCGAGCTCGCAAAGCTTCTCGTCGTGCTGGACGGCTACAGAGGGACACAGGCCTCCGACTTTCTGCGCGCTGTCGTCGACCATCTGGCACAGTATCCCAACAACCATGACCTGACGGCGGAAAAGCTGCAGGATTTAACGGCTGAAGAGGATAGAGTGATACCTGTTTTGGCCGCCGAACCCTTCCAAACGGTCGCAGCGGGCAACGGACGGTTTGCTCTGTACGATTACGGCAAAGTCGAATGGGCGCTGGTTTTGGAAACGGGCGATGTGCGCAAGATCGTAACGACCTTCTATCGCGACCTCACCGACCCGGACGACTCGATCACGATCTTTGCCATGGACGACCTGCTCGGCTTCCCCGGCGTGGCGGTGCAGACCGACACGGCCGACGGCTATCACAAGAGCTACATCTACTACGCATGGACAGACAGCGGCGTGCAGTATGTGGGCTACAGCTTCGGCTTTTACGATGACCCGCATGAGGCGCCCACCGCGGTCGACCTCGACGGCGACGGGCGAAGCGAGCTGCTCGTTCCGCTGGAATGTGAAGTGGACGGCGAAAAGTATGTGCTGGCGTTCCGCTGGAACGGCACGAGCGCAGAGGTGGGCACGCCGGACTGGACAAAGGCGGGCGTCGACCTTGACACGCCGAACATAAGCGCTGCACAATGGCAGGAGAGCTATGACAGCGAAAGCGGCAAGCTCACGCTGATCTACGACGCAGACGGCGAGACGAAAACCGCCATGCTGTGGCTGAATTTCGCAAGCTTTCTCTGGAGCAGTGTTTTAGAATGAGAAAGATTCCGAGGCAGCGGTCACTGGTTCGCAATGACGCTTATGGCGTGGTGCAAACATTTCCGGGAAAAGCGCGCATCCGCGATTGACTTTTTCCGGGAAATCGTGCATAATAGTAAAAGATTTTTTTCACAGGAGGTTTCCTATGTCCATTGATATGAGCTACTTTGACGCCATGGAGGCCAAGATCCCCCGCGGCAAGGTGCGCACGCGCTTCGCACCCTCTCCCACGGGCTACATGCATGTGGGCAACCTGCGCACAGCGCTCTACACCTGGCTGATCGCGCGCAGCGCCGGCGGCACGTTCATCCTGCGTATCGAGGATACCGATCAGGGGCGTCTGGTCGAGGGCGCGACTGAGGTGATCTACCGCACGATGGCCGAGTGCGGCCTTGACCATGACGAAGGCCCCGACGTCGGCGGCCCCGTGGCGCCCTACATCCAGAGCGAGCGGCGCGACACCTACGGCAAATACGCCGAGCTTTTGGTTGAGCGCGGCGGCGCGTATTACTGCTTCTGTGAGAAGGCGGAAAGCGCGGAGGACTCGGGCGAGTTTGACCGCGCCGATGACCCCTGCCGCGACCTGCCGCTTGATGTGGCCAAGGCGCGCGTGGCTGCGGGCGAGCCGTACGTCATTCGCCAGCGCATCCCCAGAGAGGGCAGCACCACCTTCACCGACGCCAGCTTTGGCGACATCACGGTGGAGAACAAGACCCTCGACGATCAGGTGCTTTTAAAGCGCGACGGTTTGCCCACCTATAACTTTGCCAACGTCATTGACGACCATCTCATGGGCATCACGCATGTGGTGCGCGGCAGCGAGTATCTTTCTTCTGCGCCCAAGTACAACCTCCTTTATCAGGCATTTGGCTGGGAGGTGCCGACGTATGTACACTGCTCTCCCGTCATGCGCGACGCGCAGCACAAAATGTCCAAGCGCTACGGCGACCCCAGCTATGAAGACCTCAAGGCGCAGGGCTATCTCACGCCGGCGATTCTGAACTATGTGGCGCTTCTGGGCTGGTCTCCGCGCGGTGAGCGCGCTGAGCAGGAGTTTTTCACCATGGACGAGCTGGTCTCGGCGTTCGACATTGCGGGCATCTCCAAGTCTCCGGCTATTTTCGACCTCGAAAAGCTCAAATACTTCAATGCCAACTACATCCGTGCCATGAGCGCCGAGGCATTTGCTGCCGCAGCTGAGCCCTATATCCGTCAGGCCGTGAAAAACGAGGCGTATTCCGCGCGCGAGATCGCAGCGCTGCTGCAGGCGCGTTGCGAGAGGCTGACCGACATCCCCGAAAAGCTGGACTTTTTCGACGCGCTGCCCGCCTACGACGCGGAGCTTTTCACCAACAAGAAGTCCAAGACCAACGCCGACGTGTCCAGCGGGATGCTTCAGGCTGTCTCGCCTGTGCTGTCCGCGCTGCCCGACTGGGAGATGGAGACGATCCACGGCGCGCTCGTGGCGCTGGCGGAGAAGCTGGGCGTGAAGAACGCCACGCTGATGTGGCCGCTGCGCATCGCCTGCGCGGGCAAGACCGTCACACCCGGCGGCGCGGTGGAGATCTGCCGTATCCTCGGGCGCGAGGAGACGCTGCGGCGCATCGCGCTGGGGCTTGAAAAGCTTGCATGAACAGCTGGCTTTCCCGACGGAGGGACACGCTGCGCGCCTTCTGGGACGGCGGCTTTGGCGACGAGCTGTTCCGTGCGGCGTGGTGCGCGCCGCTGCTGATTCTCATCGGCTACGCTGCGGCAAGTCTGCGCCCTGCACTGGGCGAGCAGATCTACGGCTATTTTGCCAGTCTGGTAGCCTCCATCGGCGCGGCAGAGACCACGGACGGCGCGCTGATGATGACGCTGTTTGAAAACAACCTCGCCGCCTCCGTCTCTGCGATGACGGACGGGTTGTTCCCGTTTTTATACCTTTCGGCGCTGCCGCTGGGCTTTAACCTGTTTGTGGTGGGCGTGTTTGCGGCGTACTACCAGCAGTGCGGCTTTGGGCTGGGGACATATCTTGTGGGCATTTTGCCGCACGGTGTGTTTGAGCTGACGGCGCTGGTGTTTTCCTGCGCAGCAGGCTTGGCGCTCTGCCGCGCCGTGACGCAGCGGCTGCGCGGCAGGGAGGGGGCGTCGATCCGGCGCACGATTTGGGGCATGGTACACATTTTGTGGATCGCCGTGATCCCGCTGCTGCTGCTTGCTGCGGCGGTAGAGTCGTACATCACACCGCTTCTGCTGAACGCCGTGCTGTGACAGCTGCATATTTGAGATAGGAAAAGAGCTCTGGGGCTTAGGCCAGGCGGCCTAAGCCCCAGAGCTCTTTTTCTTCTTATTTGAGCGGCAGACGCACGATGAACGCGCTGCCCGTGCCCACGGCGCGCTCCACATATCCCCACGGCAAAAAGCAAGCCTTGCGTCCAGCGCGGCAACGTGGTAAAATGAAAAAAGAAAGGGGAGAGGGACATGACCTATCGTGTGCTCATCGTGGAGGACGACCGCACCATTGCACAGGCCGTGCGCATGCAGGCCGAGCGCTGGGGCCTGGAGGCGCGCTGCGTGCAGGACCTGCGCAACGTGCTGGGCGAGCTGCGCGTGTTTGACCCGCAGCTGGTGCTGATGGACATTGCGCTGCCGTACCGCGACGGCTACTACTGGTGCAGCGAGCTGCGGCGCTTTTCCACCGTGCCGGTGATCTTCCTCTCCTCCGCGTCGGACAACATGAACATCGTCATGGCGATGAACATGGGAGGGGACGATTTCATTGCTAAGCCCTTCGACCTCAGTGTGCTTATGGCAAAAATTCAGGCCATGCTTCGCCGCGCCTACGACTATGTGCTGCCCCTGCCCGCAGCCGAGCACCGGGGCGCGCGGCTCGACAGCGGCGAAATGTGCCTGCACTACAACGGCGAGCGTATCGCCCTCACTAAAAACGAGCACCGCATCCTCGCAGCGCTGCTCGAGGACTGCGGCAGGGTCGTCAGCCGGGAAAAGCTGATGAAAAAGCTCTGGGAGACGGACAGCTTCGTCGACGACAACACGCTCACCGTCAACATCAACCGTCTGCGCCGCAAGCTTGACGCGGCAGGGCTGACCGGCTTTATCTCCACCCGCCACGGCGTGGGCTATATCATCGAATGAGCGATGCGGGAAAACCAATCCTCTGCAAAAGGAGAGAATTACCATGATGGAAAAAGAAAAATGTGCAGCTGGCCTTAAACCAGTGACATTTTTTGATACGCAAAAGCGGCTGACCCATGATTGAGTCAGCCGCTTTTCTATGTTGTTTTCTCCGGTCGGCTCACTCCTGCAGACCCTTAAGCCGCTCGAACATTGCCATGTCCGTGCGCTGTGTGGTCAGCGGGGTGATGGAGATGTAGCCGTGCATCACCGCGTCGGTGTCGAGCGTGAGGTCACCGCTGTCCTCGTAGACGCACAGGCCGTGCGCCTTGTACATCCCGTTTTCCAGCCGGTCGAACATATCGGTGAAATACACGCCGCCCTGACGTGTCATGCGGATGCCCTTTGGCGCGGGCGGGAAGTTGACGTTGTAGAGCATATGGTGCGCGAACAGGTTGTGGCGCAGGAAGAAGTCGCGCACGCGGTCGAGATGGGAGAGTGCAGGGCCAAACGAGTGCACGTCCGTCGACAGCGCTACACTGCGAAAACCCAGCGAAGCAGACTCGAACACCGCGCCGTCCGTGCCGGAGTACATGATGTCGGTACCCATGTTGTAGCCGCAGTTGATGCCAGAGATCACAAGGTCGGGCTGCATTTTCCAGCCCAGCAGCGCCACGCGCACGCAGTCGGCGGGCGTGGAGTCAACTGTGAAGGCGCGCACGCCGGGCAGCACATCCGTCTCTGCCACCTCAAACGGCTCGTGCAGCTCGAGTGAGTGGCTTTTGCCGCTTTGCTGCCGCTTGGGCGCAACGACGGTCACGTCGCCAAGCTGCTGCGCCCACTGCGCCAGCGGCAGCAGGCAGGGGGAGAGGATCCCGTCATCGTTCGTGATCAAAATGTTCATAGCCAGCCCTCATGACTTTCTTTGTATTCCTTGAGCAGCGCATCGGCCTGCTCGACCAGCGCGCGCCTTTCCTCCTTCGTGTGCACCACCGCGCCCGCCGCACAGGCATGCCCGCCGCCGCCGAAGCGCTCGGCAAGCTCGTTCACCGTCAAAAAGCGCGAACGCAGCCGCACACGGATCGCGCCCTCACCGTCCTCAATAAACGCCAGATAGATCAGGCTCCCACGGATGGTGCTCAGGTAGGAGATACACGCGCACGCGTCCTCAAAGTTCAGGCCAAAGCGCAGCTGCATGGCGCGGTCGGCGTAGAAATACGCCACGCCGTTCTCGCTTTGCTCAATGTGCTCATACACATAAGCCTTGAAGCGCAGCATCTCCAGCTCGTCCATGTAGAGCTCGGCAAACAGCCGCTCGGTATCTATGCCCACGTCTAAAAGCGCCGCAGCGATGCGCAGCGTGTCGCCGGTCACGCCCTCATACTGAAAACGTCCGGAGTCGGTCACCATGCCCGTATACAGGCAGAACGCCGCAGCGGGGGACAGGCGCAGCTTTTCCGGAAAGCTCAGCGCAAAATGCGCCACCATTTCGCACGCGGACGAGCGCCAGTCCTCCACCCATGTGAGGTCGCCGTAGGGCGTGATGTCGATGTGGTGATCGATCTTGATGAGCTCTCTGGCAAGCGCAAAGCGGCTGTTGGAGATGCGCGGCGTCCCTGCCGTATCGATGACGATCAAAAGTGAGCGGCGCAGCACGGCATCATCGGGGGTGTAGTGCTCGTCGCGCAGAAAGGCCATGCGCTCGGCATAGTCTTCGCTGACGATATGCACCTCTTTTTCCGGGTAAGACGCGCGCAAAAGCTCCTGCAAGCCGCGTGTGGCGCCCACCGCGTCACCGTCGGGGCGCTTGTGGCGCGAGATCAGGATGCTGTCGTACGCTTCGATTCGTTCGAGGATCTGTTCCATGATCATACGCTCATCCATTGCTCTGCTCTCCTTTCAGCGCGCACAGCTCCTGCACCACTTGCATCGCCTCGGCGCGGCTTTTGAGTGTTGCGCCGCTGGCCTTGGCGTGTCCGCCGCCGCCGTGCCGCACGGCAATGGGGTTGATGTTGTAGCAGGAAGAACGCAGTTCGCACAGAACGCCAGCGTCCGTCTCCGTGAAATTTGCCCATGCATTCACGCCGCGAAGGTCTGACATGGTGCCCACCATGCCGCGAGAGATGGAAAACGTGTCCGCGCCCAGCGCAGCAAGCTCGTCACGCGTGGTGTAGATGTAGGCCACGTCCTCGCCCGCACGCTGGATTTTGAGCGTGTAGCGCGCACGCAGCTGGGCGGATTCCAGCGTGTCGGCGTAGAGCGCGCGGTAAATGGCGTTGGTGTCGAAGCTGGATTCCAGAAGCGCGGCGGCAAGGCGCAGCGTGCGCGGGGAGGTGGAGTCGTAGCGGAAGCGGCCGGAATCGGTCACCATGCCGGTATAAAGCGCGGCGGCAGCCTCACGCGGGATGGCAAAGCCGCACTCCTGCGCAAACGACACAATCAGCCCGCAGCAGCTTTCGTAGCTGGTGTCCACAGCCTCGGCCTGCGCAAGCTGTGTGAGAAAGATATGGTGGTCGATGCGCGCCGTGGCGGCAGCGGTTTTCCAGCGCGCATCACTGATAAGCGCCTCCGCCGAGCAGTCAAGCACGATGGCCAGCGCGTTTCGATACTGCGCGTCGTCCACCACATCCGGCGTGCTGCCGACAACAAAGCCGTAGCGTCCCGGCGCGTCACCCACGGCGAGCACCGTTTTCTGCGGGAAGGCAGCGCGTAATATGCCCTTGAGCCCCGTCTGCGCGCCAATGGCATCGCCGTCGGGATTGCTGTGGCGGTGCAGGATGATCGTGTCATACTGCCGCACCAGCGTCAGGATGGTTTCAAACATAGAAGCTCCTCATTTCGTTGATTTTCATTTTGAAGAACCAGTATACCATATCTGCCGCCGTTTGACCAGAGCTTTTATGTCTTTTCCGAAAAAGAAGCTTTTCAGCCTTTTTCATCCAAATAGCGGGTGATCGTGTTTAGAAACACTTCGCCGTATTGCTCCGCTTTATATTGTCCGACGCCCTTGACGCGCAGAAACTCATCCGGTGTGCGGGGCGCTTTTTCAGCCATGTCCTGCAGCGTCGCGTTGGAGAAAATGACGTATGCCGGGACATCGGCCTCATGGGATAAGCGCAGCCGCAGCTCTTTCAGCACCTGAAGAAGACCGCTGTCCGAGGACGGCGCAGGGCGGCTGCTGATCGCGGGAGCGGCGGAACGGCCAAGGGTCATCTCAACGGCTTTCGTTCCGCGCAGCACGTCGCGCGCTTTTTCGGTCGGGAGGATGGCGCCGTGGTCAGGGTGGACGTTCAGAAAGCCCTGCCGCTCCAGTGCATCCAGCATGGCGCGGATATCTGTCCGGGAGGTGTCGTGTAAAAGCTCGTGGCAGGACAGTTCGTTCAGGTGCAGGGACATGATCCGCTTGTCTGTGCTGCCGCGAAGGAGACGGACGATGGTGGTCAGACCGACAGAATATCCGAGCGTCTGGTGCACCTCCAGAATGCCCGAGAGGATGATCTGCGCCTGCCGGGTGATGTCGGTCTTTGCAGCATCCGTGTCGCAATTGCCGCAATTGCGGCAGCTCTCGGGATGAGACTGACCGAAATAATCCAAAATATATCCGCGCAGACAGCGGTCGGTTTTGCAATATGAGACCATTTGTTCCAGTCGAACCAGATCTGCCTGCGTCACGCGCTCCTGTTCGGTATCTGTAAGCACGTCGTTTTCACTGAAATGCCGGATCAGGAACTTCGCGGTCTGTATATCGCTGAAGGAGTAGAGCAAAATGCAATCAGTAGCCAAAATACTTTTTTATGATTTCATATGTTTGCTTCATTCCGACTCCTCCTTCCCGTATGTTAACAATAGCGTCGCGCGGTGTATTTATCAACGTGTTTTATCCCGCTGCGGTTGCCTGAGTGCACCGGATGTGCTATACTCAGTGCAGACAGCGCATGATGAACGGAGGATGTTTTATGACAGGAGAAGCGCTTTGGAAAGCATTTGCGGCGGAGAGAGGGCTTCCCGACTGCGAATATGAGGCGTGGGCATTTGGAATGGAGGCGGATCTGCTGGCGCAGCTGGTTGTCGCCGGCGAAAAAACGGCCACTGCTTCCGCATTCCCCCTCTATGAGCTGGAAAACGAGCCCCTGCCCGCCGTCGGAGAATACAGCGTTATTCTGGACGCACGAGACAACGCGGTCTGCGTCATCCGGACAGAGCAGGTGCACATCGTTCCGTTTTCCGCAGTGACGGCAGAGCATGCCTACAGGGAGGGCGAGGGGGATAAGTCACTCAAGTACTGGCGGGAGGTTCACGAAAGATTCTTTACAGACTGCATGAACGCGGCCGGGCTGCGGTTTGCGCCGGAGATGAAGGTCGTGTGTGAGGAGTTTGCCGTTGTCTACAGGCCACAGGATGCCATTACGCGTTAGAAAAGTGTTAGAAAAACCACGGTCAGTGACCTCCGAATAAAAAAGAAAAGAACCCTCAAAGCCTTGCGGCTCAAGGGTTCTTGGGTGGTCCGAGTGGCGGGATTTGAACCCACGGCC
>CAYPLM010000015.1:15354-19928 GCA_964411575.1 uncultured Oscillibacter sp.
ATGCGCGCTACCAACTGCGCTACACCCGGATTGCAACGTTGCTATTATAAGGAATTTGTGCTAAACTGTCAAGAGCAAAAATGAAAAAATTTTAATTCTTAGGAGGAGCCCGTTATGAGACTTACCTGGCTGGGGCACGCCTGCTTTTGCTTAGAGAGCGGCGGCTATCGCGTCCTGCTCGATCCCTATGGTCGCGTGGAGGGTTATCCAGAGTTACAGGCGGCCGTACACGGCGTATATTGCAGTCACGGTCACCAGGATCACTGCAACTGTGACGCAGCCGTGCTCTTACCTGAACGGGAAAACCCCTTTACAGTAACTGAGCTGCAAAGCTTTCACGACGATCAATGCGGCACGCTGCGCGGAGAGAACACCATCCGCGTGTTCGAGGCGAAGGGGCTGCGTGTCGCGCACATGGGTGACCTCGGACACATGCCGGATGCGGCGCTGTGCGGTGCGCTGCGCGCGCTCGACGTGCTTTTGGTGCCGGTGGGCGGCTTTTACACCATCGACGCGCAGCAGGCGGCGGCGCTTGTCAAGCAGCTGCAGCCACGTGTCGCCGTGCCTATGCACTACCGTCATGCACCGTACGGCCTGCCTAACGTGGACGGGGTGGAGCCGTTTCTGGCAGAGTTTGGCGCGACGAACGTCGTCTACCTCGACGGCAGCAGCTTTACCGTAGGCGAGCAGACCGCAGGCAGCATCGTTGTCCCCACATATTGCGGCAACAAATTACAATAAAACGCTTGTTCTATTCCACTCCCTGTGGTATACTATGGGCGAAAGGGGAGTGGCAACATGGAGCGCGTGATCCTGCACTGCGACCTCAACTGCTTTTTTGCCTCGGTGGAGTTACTTGACCATCCCGAGCTGCGCGATGTGCCTGTGGCCGTGTGCGGCGACCCGTCCGCGCGCCATGGTATCATCCTCGCAAAAAACGAACCGGCGAAGCGCTGCGGTGTGCAGACGGCGGAGACCATCTGGCAGGCGAAGAAAAAGTGCCCCGAGCTGGTGCTCCTGCCGCCGCATCACGGGTTGTATGCGGAATATTCGCGTAAAGTAAATACGCTTTATAACGACTACACTGACTTGGTCGAGCCCTTTGGCATCGACGAAAGCTGGCTGGATGTGACGCACACGCTACACCTGTTCGGCGGCGACGCGCGCGCCCTGGCCGACACCATTCGCGAACGCGTCAAGCGCGAGCTGGGGCTGACGATCTCCGTGGGCGTGAGCTTCAATAAGGTGTTTGCAAAGCTCGGCAGCGACTATAAAAAGCCTGATGCCACCACGGTCATTTCCTCGGGAAACTGGCGCGCGCTGGTTTGGCCTCTGCCGGTGGAGAGCCTTCTTTATGTGGGGCGCGCAGCGACGGCAGAACTTGCGCGCCACAGTGTGCGCACCATCGGACAGCTTGCCGCCATGTTGCCTGAGACGCTCGAGGCCATGTTCGGTAAGCTCGGCTTGCAGCTGCACCGCTGCGCCAATGGGCAGGACAGCGCGCGCGTTCTGGGCGAGTCTGAGCGTCCGCCGGTCAAGTCCGTGGGCAACAGCACCACGTTTTCTCACGACCTGACCACATGGGAAGAGCTGCGCACCGGCGCGGCGCTGCTGAGCGATTCCGTCGCTATGCGGCTGCGCCAGCATGGGCTGTACTGCGGTGGCGTGTCCGTCTCGGTGAAAAACAGCCGCTTTCAAACGGTTTCCAAGCAAAAGCGGCTGACGCACAGTACACATCTCATGCGCGAGATCAACGATGCCGCGCTTGAGCTGCTGCGCTTTGCCTGGCATGCGCCCGACCCGGTGCGCCTACTGTCCGTCACCGCCATGTATCTCACCGACCGTGAGGAGACCTACGAGCAGCTCGACCTGCTCTCCGCCGCGCCGCAAAAGCAGGAAAAGCAGGAGCGTTTGGAGTCCGCCATGGACAAGATCCGCGGCAAATACGGTCGCGCGGCCATTTCTTTCGCCACGCCCACCGAGCCGAAGGGCAGCGTGAAGGAGGAATAGGTCTTGACAACGCAGTGCTGCTGTGCTAAGCTGGCTGTACTAAGTGGGATAGCACAGTTTTGCGGCGCGGAGGGCACATGAAGGCGTATCTGAACCAACTCTTCCACACGGATATTGACTATTATCTGGACATGTTATACAAGGCGGCGGCGGTGGCGCTTTTGGTCACGGCGGTCTACGCGCTGGTGCGGTTGCTGCGGCTGAAAAAGCGCGGCGCGTTTTGGGACGCGGGGGAGACGCGTCAGACTCTGCTGGTGTGCTATCTTGCGGGGCTGTTGGCGCTGACCATGGTGCCGAACAGCCTCTGGGGCGGGCTTTGGCAGCTGGTGCGTTACGGCTGGCCGCTGGAGCCGATGCGCCTTTTCACGCTTACCTTCCGCTTTTCGTCGCTTCCCACACACCTGAGCATACAGGAGCTTTTAAACGTCGCGCTGTATGTGCCCTTCGGCCTTCTCTATCCGTGGGCGCGGCGGCAGTCCGTCCCGCGCACGCTGGTTGCAGGCGTGGTGCTGAGCCTCGCCGTCGAGCTGGTGCAGCCCTTCGTCGGGCGCAGCTTCGACCTCAGCGACCTGCTGCTCAATTTCATCGGTACGCTGCTCGGCGCTGCGGTCTATACATTGATACGATGGGCTTGGCAGACATGCAGCCGAAAATAAAAAATACCTATTGAAATCTGTCGCAAAATGGGGTACACTATCTTCAAATCACTTTGAAACACTTTGGAGGTATTTTCCCATGATTGAGATCACAAAAGACACCATCATTGGTGACATTCTGGACATTGCCCCGCAGACCGCGCCGATTTTCTTCGGCATCGGCATGCACTGTCTGGGTTGCCCTGCCTCCCGCGGCGAAACCGTGGAGGAAGCCTGCGCCGTGCACGGCGTGGACGTGGACAAGCTGCTGGCTCTCGTCAATGAAGAGGCCAACAAGCCCGCCGAGCAGTAAAAATACAAAGGCGCTATGCCGCAATGCATAGCGCCTTTGTGCGCATTTGAGAAAGAACATGGAGAAACGACTTGCGCTTCAGCCGCGGTTGAAGCTTTTGGCTGACCTTGTGCCGCAGGGTGCACGCCTTGCCGACGTGGGCACCGACCACGGATATGTGCCGGTGTATCTTCTGCAAAACGGGCGCATCGCGGCCGCCATCGCCTCGGACATCGGCGTCCTTCCGCTGGCACACGCACAGCGCACAGCGGAGGAGTACGGTGTAAAGGGAATCTCCTTTCGCCTGTGCGCAGGGCTTGAGCAAATAGCGCCTGACGAATGTGACACCATCCTGATCGCCGGCATGGGCGGTGAGACGATCATCGACATTCTTTCGGCTGCGCCGTGGACGTGCGGCGGGGTGCACACACTGCTGCTGCAGCCGCAGACAAAGGTGGAGCAGCTGCGCACATGGCTGTGTGAAACGGGGTATGAGATCATGCGCGAGCGGCTGGTGGAGGACAAGGGAAAGCTCTATGTGGCGCTGTGCTGCACTGCGGGCGCGCCGCGCACGCTGAGTGAGGCGGAAGCCTACGGCGGCGTGGCCATGCAAGGAGAAACGCTTTACAGCAAATATCTGGAAGTGCAGTGCAAAAAACTGCGCTTGCGCTCGGAAGGGCTGCGCGCGGGCGGAAGAGAAGACCCGCAGCTTTGCGCGCTCGTGCGCGCGCTGGAACAGAAAAGGGAGGAAGTGCAGCATGCCGACTGTGGCTGACATTGAAAAAATGCTTTTCGACTGGGCGCCGCGCGAGCTGGCGGAAAGCTGGGACAACGTGGGGCACCTTGTCGGTAACCCACAGCGTGAGGTCACACGCGTGCTCGTCGCGCTGGATATTACGGCGGAGGTCGTGCAGGAGGCCATCATCTGCGGTGCGCAGCTGATCATCTCACACCACCCGGTGATGAACGTCCGCTGGCACGAGCGCGAGCTGCAAACGCTGCGCTGCGACACGCGCCTTGGTTCGCTGCTCACCACCCTCGCGTGCAGCGGTGTGAGCGCCATCTGCATGCACACCAATCTGGATGCGGCAGACGGCGGCGTGAACGACATTCTGGCGCGGACGCTGGGGCTTGACGACATTTTTCCGCTCAGCGAGGAAAAAATTGGGCGTGTCGGCACACTTTCCTGCGAAAAACCTCTTGAACAGTTCATGGGGGATGTGGTACAATTACTTGGTTGCAGTGGTCTGCGTTATCGTGACGCGGGCAAGCGCGTGCGCCGCGTGGCGGTGGGCGGCGGCGCGTGCGGCGGTTACATCCCGCAGGCGCTGGCGCTCGGCTGCGACACCTTCGTTACCGCTGATCTGCGCTATAACGACTTTCTCGACACACAGGGGCTCAACCTCATCGACGCGGGGCACTTCCCCACGGAGGATGTTGTCTGCGGTGAGCTCGTGCGCCGTCTGAGCGAGGCGTTCCCTCAGCTTTCTGTCACAAAATCGGCTGTCCATTGCGACGCCGTGCAATTCTACATCAGCTAAGGAGAAGATCACTATGTCCGGACATTCCAAATGGCACAATATCCAAAAGACCAAGGGCGCTGCCGATGCCAAGCGCTCTGCGGCCTTCACCAAGAT
>CAYPLM010000016.1:0-19629 GCA_964411575.1 uncultured Oscillibacter sp.
CCACCGGCGCGGTGGCCATCCCGGAGTTCAACACCAAGTTCACCCGCCAGATGCTCGAGGACACGCAGCCCAAGGACTTCAATACCCTCGTGCGCCTGTCCGGCTTCTCCCACGGCACCGATGTGTGGCTGGGAAACGCGCGCGAGCTGATCGTCAGCGGCACAGCCGGCGTTCTGGAGACGGTGGGCTGCCGCGATGACATCATGCTCTACCTCATCTCCATGGGGCTTGAGCCGAAGATGAGCTTTAAAATCATGGAGGCCGTGCGTAAGGGCAAGGTCAAATCCGGTAAGGCCGGAGACTGGCCGATGTGGGTGGAGGAGATGCAAAAGCACAATGTGCCCGAGTGGTACATCGAATCGCTCTCAAAGATCGGCTACCTCTTCCCCAAGGCGCACGCCGTGGCCTATGTGATGATGGCGTTTCGCATTGCTTGGTTCAAGGTGCACCGGCCGCTGGCATTCTACGCCACGTTTTTCACCGTGCGCGCCAAGGCGTTTGACGCGGAGTATTGCTGCGCGGGCGAGGAGGCCGTCAAACGCAAGATCCTCGAGATCGAAAACAACAAGGACGCCTCCGCCGTCGAGCAGGATCTCGCCACCACGCTGGAGGTGTGCTACGAGTTTTACCGCCGCGGCTTCCACTTCGACACCATCGATATCTATAAAAGCGACGCGACGAAGTTCCTCGTCACGGAGAACGGGCTTCTGCCGCCGTTTATCTCCGTGCACGGGCTGGGTGAGTCCGCCGCGCTGGACACCGTGGAAAAGCGGCGGGGCAAGAGCTTTATCTCCGTGGAGGAGTTTGCCATGATATGCAGCAAGCTCTCCAAAACGCACATCGAGCAGCTGCGCGCGCTGGGTGCCTTTGCCGGCATGGCCGACACCAGCCAGATGACGCTTTTTTAAGGAGAACCGATATGAGATATAAAACCGTCACGCCGCCGTAACGCGGCGCAAGGAAAAGAGGCTAAAGCAGAAAGAATACTATTTATATAGGAGATCGATCAAATGGAAGAAGCATTGAAAAAAGAGCGACAACCGGGCGAGGGCAGGAAAAAAGCCGCGCTGATCTGGCGCTTTCTCAAGGGCTGCAAGGGCATGTTCCTTGTCAGCGCCTCCTCCATGGCCATCACCGCGCTGGCCGACATGATCAACCCGCAGATCATCCGCGCGGCGGTGGACAACGCCATCGGCGGCAAGGAGCCCACGTTTTCCGCTTCCGTAATGCGTATCGTCGACCATTTCGGCGGCTTTGCGTACCTGGGGCAGCACCTTTGGATCATGGCACTGGCGATCGTGCTGGTGGCGGCGGTGAAGGTGACGTTCCAGTATGTGTTCCGCGTGAGCAACACGCGCGCGTCGGAGACGCTGGTGAAGAATATGCGCGACGCGCTGTTCACCCATATCGAGCACCTACCGTTCTCCTGGCACATGAAAAACCGCACCGGTGACATCATTCAGCGCTGCACCTCGGACATCGACACGATGAAAAACTTCGTCTCCGAGCAGATGACCTCCATCTTCCGCGTGGTGGTGATGCTGGTGCTGTCCATGGTGTTCATGCTGGGGATGAACGTGCCGCTTACGCTCATCGCCATCGTGCCCATGCCCATCATTTTTCTCTACTCGCTGCGCTTCCACCGCACCATCGGCGAGAGCTTTGAAAAGTGCGACGAGAACGAGGGCAAGCTCTCTGCCATGGCACAGGAGAACCTCACCGGCGTGCGCGTGGTGCGCGCCTTCGGCCGCGAGCGCTACGAGCGCGACCGCTTCGAGGCGCAAAACGAGGTGTACACCTCGCTGTGGAACCGTCTGGCGCATGTGATGAGCGAATACTGGAGCGTGGCCGACGTGCTCTCTGGCATGCAGGTGATGCTGGTGGTGGTGTTCGGCGCGGCGTTCTGCATCCGCGGCACGATGGAGTCCGGTGAGTACATCGCCTTCATCTCCTACAACGCCATGCTCACCTGGCCGATCCGCATGCTCGGACGCATGATCTCCGAGATGAGCAAGGCCGGCGTTTCCATCGACCGCATCCGCTACATCATGGAGTCCGACATCGAGCACGACAAGCCCGATGCCGTGGCGCCGCCGATGAACGGCGACATTGTGTTTGACCACGTCAGCTTTGCCTATGAGGGCTGCCCCGAAATTCTCCACGACATCAACTTCACCATGCGCGGCGGCAGCACGTTGGGCATCCTCGGCGGCACGGGCAGCGGAAAATCCACCATGATGCTGTTGCTCGACCGGCTGTACGACCTGCCGCCGGAGTGGGGGCGCATCACCATCGGCGGCGTGGACGTGGCCGACATGCAGAAAGAGCACCTGCGCAGAAACATCGGCATCGTGCTCCAGGAGCCCTATCTCTTCTCGCGCACGCTGGCTGAGAACATCGGCATCACGCGCGAGGACATCACCCTTACCGAGATCCGCGAGGCGGCGCGCGCCGCATGCCTGGACGACACGGTGGAGGGCTTTGCCAAGGGGTACGACACCTTTGTCGGCGAGCGCGGTGTCACGCTTTCGGGCGGGCAGAAGCAGCGCGCGGCCATTGCGCGTATCCTCACGCAGAACACGCCCATCATGATCTTTGACGACTCGCTCTCCGCCGTGGACACCGAGACAGACGAGAGAATCCGCGCCGCGCTCGAGCAGCACTTCGGCAAGGCCAGCGTCATTCTCATCTCCCACCGGATCACCACGCTCAGCAAGGCTGACAAGATCCTCGTGCTCGACAAGGGGCGCATCGCCGAGCAGGGCACGCACGAAACGCTCAAGTCCGCCGGCGGCGTGTATCAGCGCATCTACGAGATCCAGTCCGGCAGCGGGGAGGAGGCGATGCAGGCATGAAAAACAGGAAAGACACAAAATCCCTGCCCTTCTTCGGCATCGGTAAGGTGCTCCCGTTCCTTAAAAAGTACCGCGCCGTGCTCGCGCTGATGATCTTCTGCGGGCTTATCAGCAGCGGCATCGACGTGCTCATCCCGCTCTATCAGCGCTATGCGCTCAATCACTTTGTCGGCGAGTCCACGCTCGACACACTGTGGCTGTTCGTGCTGGTCTACGCCGTGTCCGTTGTCCTTGCGGCGCTGGTGAACTACGTTTCCTGCTACTACGCCATGAAGATCGAGGCGGGCATGAACCGCGACCTGCGCAACGCCGCCTTCGAGCATTTGCAGACGCTGGCCTTCTCCTATTATAATCAGAATAGCGTCGGCTATATCCACGCCCGCGTCATGAGCGACACGCAGCGCATCGGCTCGCTGGTGTCGTGGTCGCTGATCGACAGTGTGTGGCGTGTGACGTATCTGGTCGGCGCGGTGGCTGTGATGTTCGCCATCAATGCGCGCCTTGCGCTGCGGGTGGTGCTTATCCTGCCGCTGATCGTGGTGCTGTTTTCGCTCTTCCAGTCGAAGCTGATCCGGGTCAACCGCGAAATGCGCGAGATCAACTCTCGCATTACCGGCAACTTCAACGAGGGTATCACCGGCGCAAAGACCGTGAAAACGCTGGTCATCGAGGATAAGATCACCGGGCACTTCCGGCAGGAGACCGATGCCATGCTGCGCAAGAGCGTGCATGGGGCGCGCCTGCGCGGCGCATTCGCCGTGACGATGAACTTTGCCTCCTCGCTGGCGCTGGCCATCGTGCTCTGGCGCGGGGGCTACATCGCCGCAAGCGAGGTGGGCACGTTCTCCATGTTCATGTCCTACGCCGAGGGTATGATGGAGCCTGTGCGCTGGCTGATTGACTGCATCAGCGACCTTGTCACCACGCAGGTCAACATCGAGCGCCTCAGCCACCTGCTGGAAACGAAGTCCGACGTCACTGACACGCCGGAGGTCATCGAAAAGTACGGTGACAGCTTCGACCCGAAGCGTGAGAACTGGGAGCCGCTCCACGGCGACATTGAGTTCAGGGACGTCAGCTTCAAATACCCCGACGGTGACGAATATGTGCTCGAGCATTTCAACCTCAAGATTCCTTTTGGTTCCAACATCGCCATCGTGGGCGAAACGGGCGCAGGGAAGAGCACGCTCGTCAACCTCGTCTGCCGCTTCTTCGAGCCGACGAGCGGGCAGGTGCTCATCGACGGGCGCGACGCGCGCGAGCGGTCGCAGCTCTGGCTGCACAGCGCCATCGGCTATGTACTGCAAACGCCGCATCTGTTCTCCGGCACCGTGCGCGAAAACCTGCTCTATGGCAACCCCAACGCCACCGACGCGCAGATCGACGCCGCGCTGGAACTGGTGTCGGCGAAGCAGGTGGTGGAAAAGCTGGAGAAGGGGCTCGAGAGCGACGTGGGCGAGGGAGGCGATCTGCTGTCCACGGGTGAAAAACAGCTGCTGTCCTTCGCGCGTGCGATCCTGGCCAATCCGCGCATCCTTGTGCTCGACGAGGCCACCGCTTCCGTCGACACCATCACCGAGCAGCGCATCCAATCCGCCATCGACGCGGTGATCCACGGGCGTACCTCGCTGGTCATTGCCCACCGGCTTTCCACCGTCCGCAATGCTGATCTTATCCTCGTCGTGCGCGGCGGAAAGATCGTCGAACAGGGCAAACATGCCGAGCTTCTGGCCCAAAAGGGCTATTATCACGCCCTTTACACCCGCCAGTATGAGGACGAGGCAGTCCGTTCGGCGCTTGAGTAAAAGTGCACAAGCATAAAAAACCGGCTCATTCATACGAATGAGCCGGTTTTTGTGAAATATTATACAGAATTTGTTTAACACACTAAGTACAATTCCGTGCGGCATGGACAAATGTAAAAAAAGGGTGAAAAAACACTTGAAATGCGGCGCGCGTCATGTTAAAATAGGCCAAGATAATTTCCGGGAGACTATATTCTTTTTTCCGCGGCTCGTCTTTCAACGGGAGAGGGCGCGGCGGCGGGGATAGGAAGTGCCCCTCGGGAATATCTATTCTTCATGCAGGGTCACGCCTGATCTTTCCGTCCTGGTGCAAGCCGACGGGCGGGGGAGAGCGGGTGGCGCCTCTGTAGAAAATCTAACAGGAGGAATATGAAATGAAGAAAGTTCTCGCGCTCGTTCTCGCCCTGTGCATGGTTCTTACTCTGTTCGCAGGCTGCAGCAACGAAAAGACCCCTGATCCGGACCCCACTCCCACTCCGGACGTGACCGATCCCACTCCTACTCCCGATCCCGATCCCGTTGACGAATACGTCCGTCCCACCGAGTATGTCCGTGAAGACGAGGAAGAAGTTTACTACAACGCCCTCGCCGATTACGAGGCTCTGCTGCTCGAGGCCGAAGAGGGTAGCGACCCCAACATGCGCTTTGCCATGATGGCGAAGGCTGAGGCTCTGCTGCTCGACTCTGCCGTGTTCATCCCCAACACCACCCAGAACGGCACCATCGCCATCAACCGTGTCGCTCCTCGTACCATCCCCTATGTTCAGTGGGGTAACGACGACGACCGTCTGGGCACCATGGTCATCGCCAACGACTTCCTCACTCCCGAAGAGCGCAGCGACCTGCTGGCCCTGTGGGAAGAGGCCAAGCTCAACGGCGGCGAGTATGACGCTGCTGGTTATCTGACTGGCAAGGGCTACACCCTGCAGAAGGACTACACCACCACCTTCTCCACCGCTCCTGTCACCATCGACTGGCTGAACACCTCCTCCCAGTCCGATACCGAGGTCACCGTCAACACCGTTGATGGCCTGGTTCAGTATGACAGCCTGTCTCGTATGCAGCCCAAGCTGGCTACCAGCTGGAGCTGGAACGATGAGAAGACCGAGATCACCTTCAACATTCGTGAGGGCGTGTATTGGTACACCTCCGAGGGCCAGAAGTACGCCGAAGTCACTGCTCAGGACTTCGTTGCCGGCTTCCAGCACATGCTCGACACCCAGGCCGGTCTTGAGTGGCTGGTCGAGGGCGTTGTCGCCGGTGCTTCCGAGTACCTCAACGGCGGCAGCTTCGATGACGTTGGCTACAAGGCTCCCGACAAGTACACCCTGGTCGTCACCCTGGAGAAGCCCACCAGCTACTTCGAGACCATGCTGACCTACTCCTGCTTCCTGCCCATCTGCGATAGCTTCTATCGTTCCCGCGGCGGCGTGTACGGCATGGAAGAGTATGCTGCTGCTTCCGCTGACACCAACGCCTATACCTTCGGTCTGAGCACCGACGTGGCCTCCCAGGTCTACTGCGGCCCGTACCTGCTCCAGAAGCTCAACAAGGACTCCGAGGTTTATCTTGTCCGCAACAACGAGTACTATGACAACGACAAGATCATGCTCGACTCCATCAAGTTCGTCTACGACAACGGCGAGGATCCCGTGGCCCTCTACAACGCCGTCGTGGCCGGTACTTACACTGGTTGTAACGTTACCTCCGCCTCCATCAAGCCCCTGGCTCAGGCTGACGGCAACTACGACAAGTATGGCTATGTCACCGAGACCACTTCCACCACCTACTTCGGCGCCCTCAACCTCAACCGTGGTACCTTCCAGCTGGAGTCCGGCACTGTTGCCACTTCCCAGACCGAGGACAACAAGATCGACACCCACCTCGCTCTGAACAACAAGAACTTCCGTAAGGCTCTGCTTTACGCTTGGGATCGTGAAGTCGTCAACGCTGCCTCTGGCCGCGGCGACCAGGCTCTCGGCAACCTGCGTAACATGTACTGCCACCCCGACTTCGTTTCCCTCGACGCGGATGTCACCTATGATGGTCACACCTTCCCCGCTGGTACCTCCTACGGCACCATGGTTCAGGCGTTCTGCGATGACCTCGGCATGGGCATCAACGTCCAGGACGGCGTGAACGGCTGGTACGATCCTGCGAAGGCCGCTGAGTATCTCGAGGCCGCCATCGCTGAGCTGGACGGCAAGGGCATCACTTACCCCATCCAGATCGACGTCGTTTACTACTCCGCCTCCACCAACCTCACTGCTCAGGCTTCCGCCACCAAGCAGACCATCGAGGCCAACCTCGGCTCTGACAAGGTTCAGATCAACCTCGTCGAGGCCACTACCTCCGATGACTTCTATGCCAGCGGCTACCGCGCTTCCAACGGCGAGGCCGGTAACTTCGACTTCTTCTATGGCTCCGGTTGGGGTCCCGACTACGGCGATCCTTCCACCTACCTGGATACCTTCAAGGGTCTGGGCGCGGGCTATATGACCAAGACCATCGGTCTGTTCTAAGAAAAACCTCTTCGCTTTGAGCGCTAAGAGAATATCTTAGAGTTGTAAGACAAAAGCGACCGGAGGGAGGCATCCCCTCCCTCTGGTCGCTTTTCCTTCACAAATTGAAAATTGAAGAAGCCGAGCTGCCCCCGTGGCTCAGCCCGATACGAAAGGCTAAG
Organism: uncultured Oscillibacter sp.; assembly: GCA_964411575.1. GTDB lineage: Bacteria > Bacillota > Clostridia > Oscillospirales > Oscillospiraceae > Hominicoprocola. Next base: position 7,344 of record CAYPLM010000016.1, read on the forward strand.
TTCCGTGCCCAAGGGCAGGGAACCGTGCTTTTGGAGACAGAACTTATTCTTTTGTTCGTGCCTCTGCTGATCGCGGCGCAAAAAACGGGCAATATCAAGGAAAAGGAGGATATAGTTAAGGCAAGTCTTTACTATATGCGGCTGTATTATGAAGAAATACATGTTCAAACGCATCCTCTTCGCCATTTTCTCGCTGTTTGTCGTTATGTTTGTCGTTATGTTGCTGGTCTACACGGCCATCGACCGCAACGTTATCTTCCAGACTGACGACGCGTGGAATAAGAAGAGTCTGAACGATCGTACGTATTACGAATATCAGCAATACCAAAAATACGGATATCTCACCTACACCGACTTCACCAGCTGGCTGAGAACCAAGTATCAGCCCACCTATGGTGAGGAGTACACCAAGAGCGAGGAGTATCTTGCGGCCACCAAGGCCATCAAGAGCGCCGAAACCTATCTTGAAAACGCCGATGTCAAGCAGTTCATCTCCGAAATGGAAGGGGAGGGCTACTACATCGATTTCCTCGAGCGCATCACCTATAAAAACGGAAAAGAAAAGCCGGGCGGAAAGGCGTACCTGCTCGCCGTTCACGAGCGCAGCACCTTCCAGCGCCTGATCGACTATATCGTGCAGCTGGTCACGGTCGAAACGACCGACATGGTGCAGGATGAAAACCTGACCGACCGCTACATCCGCGTGGAGAAGGATCCGTACAATGGCCTCTTCGCCGTTGTCGGCTCGGGTACGCAGCATAAATATCTGCTGTACTTCAACGGACGCTTCCCCTTCATCCACCAGAACTTCCTTCATCTCAATCTCGGCACCTCCTACACCGCCTACCGCGGCCAGGAGATCACCAAGGTCATCTCTGAGCCCACCGGCGTGCCCGATGTGAGACGTCAGCAGTACCCCGCCCTTGTCGGCACCGACGAGTACGCGGAGACCGCCATCGACTTCCACAGCCTCACCTACAACGCCAGCGGCATCGTCAGCGAGGCTGACCTTGTCAATTACCCCGACAACTACACGGTCTACGGCTACCACAAGACGGACCTTTCCATGCTGGAAAACTCCTTCGTCATCGGTATCGTTTCTGTCTGTATCGCTTATTGCCTTGGTCTGCCGCTGGGTATCCTCATGGCTCGTCGTAAGGACAAGCTTGCCGACCAGATCGGTAACATCTATATCATCTTCATCATGGCAGTGCCTTCGCTGGCCTACATCTTCATGTTCGCTGCCGTCGGTACCTCGCTGTTCAACCTGCCGTACAAGTTTGCAAATGCACAGATCAAGGTGCTGGCCTATGTGCTGCCCACCATCTCTCTGGCTCTGCCCTCCATCGGCAGTCTGATGAAGTGGATGCGCCGCTACATGATCGACCAGATGAATTCCGACTATGTCAAGTTCGCCCGCGCCGAGGGTCTGTCCGAGCAGGAGATCTACAGCATCCACATCTCCCGCAACGCCATGATCTACATCGTCCACGGCATCCCCGGCAGCATCCTTGGCTGCCTCACCGGCGCGCTGATCACCGAAACGGTGTACGCCGTCCCCGGTATGGGCCGTCTGCTCACGCAGGCCATCAACACGCACGATAATGGCGTTATCATCGCCTGCACAGCGTTCTATACCACCCTGTCTATTTTGTCTGTCATTCTCGGCGACCTGCTGCTTGCCAAGGTCGACCCGCGCATTAGCCTGTCTGAGGAAGGAGGCGGCGGAAGATAATGGAAGAGAACAAGAACAACAACGAGCTGTTCCGCTTTATCAGCAACGACGCCATCAACTCCGAGAAGATCATTGCGCCGCGTTATTCCTATTGGAAGTCCGTGTTCCGCGTGTTCTTCCGCAAGAAGATCAACATCGTCATCCTCGCGATCCTGGCGGTCATCCTGTTTGTCTCCTTTGTGATGCCCAACTTCTGGATCTACGACCCCATGGAGAACGTGGTCTACACCGACTCCTACAACCTCAGCCCCAGCGCTGCCATGCAGTACTGGAACAACGGCAACTTCTCGCTTAAGTGGCTGTTTGGTTCCGGCAGCATCGGCAACTCCATCTTCTACGGCATCGTCTCCTCCGCGCGTATCTCGCTGCTGCTGGCTGTCATCTGCGCCGCCATCAACATGACCGTCGGTATCATTATGGGTGCCGTGTGGGGCTACTCCAAGAAGGTCGACGCGATCATGCTGGTCGTGTACAACATCGTGGCCAACGTGCCCTACGTCCTGCTGATCACCGTGCTGGTGTACATCATCGGCTCCGGCTTCTGGCAGTTCGTCCTCGCGCTGACCATCACCGGCTGGCTCGGCATCGCGTACTTCTTCCGCACGCAGGTCATGATCATCCGCGACCGTGAGTATTCTCTGGCCTCCCGCTGCCTGGGCACTCCCGTGCGCCGCATGATCTCCAAGAACATCCTGCCCTTCCTCACCTCCGTTATCGTCACTCAGCTGGCCACCGAGCTGCCCAGCTACATCTCCATGGAAGTGTTCCTCAGCTTCATCGGCGTCGGCCTGAGCGCCACTGTGCCCTCCCTGGGCCGCATGATCCAGGAGTCCCAGTCCGCGTTCCTCGTGTACCCCTGGGAGTTCTGGCCGCCCGTGGCTGTCGCCTCCGCCATCACCGTCATTCTTTACGTCCTGGGTCAGAACCTCGCCGACGCGTCCGACCCGCGTACGCATATGTAAGGAGGGGAAAGCATGTCTGAAATGAACGATAAGAAGGTCATCCTTTCCCTGCGCGACGTCGACGTCAAGTTCAACGTCCGCGGCCGTATCCTCACCGCTATCCGCCACGTCTCGCTCGACATCTACGAAAACGAGTCGCTGGCCATCGTGGGCGAGTCCGGCTCCGGCAAGTCCGTCTTCACCAAGACCTTTGCCGGTCTGCTCGACTCCAACGGCTTCATCTCCAACGGCACCATCATCTTCGCCGACGATGACATCTCCAAGACTGACGTTGCGCTTAACCCGCGCACGCGCAAGCTCTTCGACAACGCGCTGAACATGCTCAACAAGCTCTCTCCCCTTGAGCGTGGCAGTGCCGAGTATGTCGCCATCGCGCGCAAGCGCAAGGAGATCGACTTTGCCTGTTCCGTTTCCGAGGAGGAGGAGCAGGAGTATCAGCACAAACTCAAGGAGCTCGGCGACGACATCGTCGACGCCACCAACTACCTCTGGACGCTCGACAAGAAGAGCGGCGACGGTGCTGAGATCGACAAGACCAACGCCAAGATCGCCGACCTTGAAAAGCAGAAGAAGCAGCTCACCGAGGAGCACAAGGCCACCGCCCAGCGCCGCGCCGCCGCCTACAAGGCCGACACTGCGCGCGCCCAGAAGGATCAGGACGAGCTTGCTGCGCTCAGCGAGCTGCGCCAGAAGAAGATCGCCACGCCTGATAAGGAGGGCAACGTCAACGGTCTGAGCGACCGCGTGCTCGAGCGCAACAAGGAGATCGCCTACGAGATCCTGCTGTCCATCGGCCGCTATCCTGCCAAGGATCAGCTCAAGTTCATGCGCAAGCTCAAAAAGGCTTTCGAGCTTGCTATGAGCGCCGGCGAGAATCTTGACGATCCCGAAGTCCGCAATAAGGTCTTTGAGGTTGTCACCTTCCGTGTGCAGTTCCGCTCCGTCGATGACAAGGCCGTCCACGGCTATGCCATCCTCGACTGCGCGAAGATCAAGTACACCAACGACTGGCAGAAGATCCGCGGCCGCCGCATTGCCACCGTGTTCCAGGATCCCATGACCTCGCTCAACCCCGTTATTCCCATCGGTAAGCAGATCATGACGGTCATCCTCAAGCACCAGCAGTGCTCCAACGAGGAAGCCAAGAAGCGTACCATCGACATCATGGCCAAGGTCGGTATCCCTGACCCCGAAAAGCGCTTCAACGACTATCCCTTCGAGTACTCCGGCGGTATGCGCCAGCGTATCGTCATCGCCATCGCGCTGTCCTGCCAGCCCAAGATCCTCATCTGCGACGAGCCCACCACCGCGCTCGACGTCACCATTCAGGCGCAGATCATCCGCCTGATCAAGGATCTGCAGCACGAGCTGGGCTTTACCACCGTCTATATTACGCACGACCTTGGCGTTGTTGCCAATGTGGCCGAGCGCGTGGCGGTGCTCTATGGCGGTCAGGTCGTCGAGGTGGGCACTGTGGAAGAAGTGTTCTACGATCCCAAGCACCCCTACACCTGGGCTCTGCTGTCCTCTCTGCCGCAGCTGGCCGAGAAGGGCACCGACCTCTTCTCCATCCCCGGCACGCCCCCGTCTCTGTACAACAAGATCGTGGGCGACGCCTTCGCGCCGCGCAACCAGTACGCCATGGCAATTGATCTGGTGGAGGAGCCGCCTGTGTTCCATGTCAGCGACACGCACTGGGCAAAGACCTGGCTGCTTGACCCGCGCGCACCCAAGACCGATACCCCCCATAACATCCAGAATCTTCACGAGAAGATGCTCAAGACCTATGTGGACTACGGGGAGGAATAAGGAGGCAGCGTATGGATAACAATGAAAAGAAAGTAATTCTCTCGATTCGAAATCTTGACGTTGTCTTTGGCCGCGGCAAAAAAGCCTTTAAGGCTGTCAACAATGTCAGCTTCGACATCTACAAGGGCGAAACGCTCTCTCTGGTCGGTGAGTCCGGTTCCGGTAAGACCACCATCGGCCGCGCCATCGTGCGCATCAACCCCTGCTCTGCCGGTGAGATCTATTACGACGGCAAGAAGATCTCCGGCAAGCTCTCCCGTAAGGACGACCGCGACGTCATCCGCAAGATCCAGATGATCTTCCAGGATCCCGCCGCCTCCCTCAACGAGCGTGCTACCATCGAGTATATCATCTCTGAGGGTCTGTACAACTTCCACCTCTATAAGGATGAGAAGGACAGAATCGCCAAGGTTGAAAACATTGTCCGCGAGGTCGGTCTGCTGCCCGAGCACATGACGCGTTACCCGCACGAGTTCTCCGGCGGTCAGCGCCAGCGCGTGGGTCTTGCCCGTTCGCTGGTCATGGAGCCTGAGTTCATCGTGGCGGACGAGCCTATCTCCGCGCTCGACGTGTCCATCCGTGCGCAGGTGCTAAACCTCCTCAAGAAGTTCCAGGCGGAGCGTGACCTGACCATCCTCTTCATCGCGCACGACCTGTCCATCGTCCGCTTCATCAGCGACCGTATCGTCGTCATCTACAAGGGCCGCGTCATGGAGATCGCCGAGACGGAGGAGCTATTCAACTATCCGCTCCACCCGTACACCAGATCCCTCATGTCTGCCATCCCCGTTCCCGATCCGCGTATCGAGAAAGCGAAGAAGCTCTTTGTCTACGATCCCTCCATGCACGAGACCGCCTCCGGCGAGCCCGAGCTGGTCGACATCGGCAACGGCCACCTTGTCTTTGGCAGCCCCGCCGAGATCGAGCACTACAAAGAAGTTCGCTTCGGCAACAAGTAATCACACCATGCGACATAGCCAATCGCTCCGGCGGTTGGCTATGCTCTTACAGGAGGCATCATGAGAAAAAACGGCGACGAGATTCGCGTCAGCACCACAAACACTACGCTGCGTGTCATCGGCTTTGTCCTTGCGCTGGTGGTGGCGGTGGGGGCGTTCAGCTACGGCATTGCCAGCATTGGGCAGAAAGACCCCGGCTATTATGAGGTCGAGGCGCCCACCGACCCGGAGCTCACGCGCTACGCAAGCGGCTTTACGCTCACCTGCTACTTCGGCGGCGAGAGCGATCAGATTAAAAAGCAGATGGCGCTTGCGCAGGAGGTCTACGGCGAGGCGCTGCTGCGCGCCTATAAGCTGCTCGACCCCGTCAACACCTACGACGGGTACGTCAACCTCGCCACGCTCAACGCCTCGCTGGGGCAGAGCGTGCCGGTGAGCGAGGAGCTGCTATCTGTGCTGACCGATGCGTGGCAGCGGACGCAGCAGGGCGAGGGGTACAGCCTCTTCGCCGGGGCGCTGGTGCGTGAGTGGGAGAGCATCCTCACGCTCGGCGACGCCGCCGCGTATGACCCCCTGCAAAATGCCGATTCTGCTGCGCGTATCCGTGCCGCTTATGAGCGCACGGTGCAGCCGGATGCCTTTTCCCTCACAGTGGAGGGGAGCAACGTCCGCCTGAGCGTCGCGCAGGACGTTGTTGCTTTCCTGCAGGAAAACGAGTACGACGGCGGTGTGGTCAACACCGGGCTGCTGCACGACGCGTATATGATCTCCATCGTCTGTGCCGCGCTTGAGGTGCAGGGTTTCACCGACGGCTATCTTGTCTCTGACAGCGGCCTCACTGCGGCGCTCTCAACGCATAGCAGCGGTGGGTCGTACTGCTTCTACAGCAGCGAGGAAGGGAAAACGGTGCAGTCAGCCACGGCTGCCGTACAACCCGGCTCGGCAGTGAGCATGCTGCGCAGCTTTCCGCTCGAGGAAGGCGAGTTCATGTATTACAGCGTGGATGACGTGCGCCGCAGCAGCATCTCCTGCCTCACCGACGGCACGACAAGCCCGCTGCTGCAAAGTTGCCTGACCCTGCGCGGCGACGGCGACGTGGTGCAGGCGGCCTACGATAGCCTTGTGCTCATGCTGCAAAGCGAGCAAAGCGGACTGGATACCGCTGTGGAGAGCCTTGACGGCACGCGCGTGGTTTACGCCGCGTGGAACGAGGCGGGCTTGCGCGCCAACAGCGCCGATTTTATCCCTGCCGAGGGCGTGCAGCTTACTTTGACGAAATAACAACAGAGAAGAGGAGACTGTCCTGTCGGCCGGCCTCCTCTCTTTTTGCACCTGCTTTGCGTAGGCCTGCGCGGCTGACCATGCTGCTCAGCCTTGCGGCGTGCAGCAACGACTCCGGCACCAAAGACCCCAGCACTGCCAAACCCGGCACAACCAACACTGATAATTCAAACTCTGCGACTCCTTCCACCACTGGCTGGAAGGCTGGTCAGGCAGGGCGCTATACTTACAACTATTGGGGCGACACGCCCTCTACCTGGTCCCCCACCGACTGGGAGACGACGGCTGAGAGCAGCGTGCTGAACTACCTGATCACTCTGCTGTACAACTATCGCCTCAACGCCGATAAGACCGGCTACGACCGCATCCCTTATGCCGCCGCATCCGACCCCATCGACGTGACCGCGCAGTACGCCGGCAACGAAAAGTATGGCGTGCCCGCCGATGCTACTGCGGGTTGGGCGTATGAGATCAAGCTCAACGACAAGATCACCTGGGAGGACGGCACCCCCCTCACCGCTGATGACTACATCTACACGGTGTCATAGTTCCTCAGCCCCGAAATGCTCAACTTCCGTGCCTCTCTGTTCTTTGAGGGCAACGTGGCTCTGGCCAATGCCAACCTGTACTACAACAGCCTCAAGAGTGGCACGGCCTACGCCAGCGTCTATGACGAATGGGATGCGCCCGAGCTGCAGTGGGATGCGCTCGTCAAGGGTGACAACGGCAACTACTACACCACCGATGGCCGCGCCATCTATATCGACTGGAACGTTGGCACCGCTTATTTCGACGGCTATCCCGTCCGCGACTATGTTTACGGTGATGCGGACAGCGGCTACATCCCCGAGGATGCCTATGCGCTTGACGCTTTTGCAAACGACGACGGCTATGTTCCCCTCACTGATCAGGCTTACCAGTGGATCCAGCCGATGTTCGACGGCTGGGGCGATGGCTACAGCATGCTGTGGGTCTGCTCTTACAGCTATGAGGCGCAGCCCGACGGCTACACCATGGACGACGTGGGCGCCATCAAGAACGACGATTACTCCGTCACCTTCGTGCTCACCAAGTATGTCGACCCCGACATCTTTGCCGACTCGATCTCCGGCTGCCTGTACTGTGTGAACAAGGGCATCTACGAGGCCAACAAGAAGGAAGTCGGCGGCCTCATCAAGTCCTCCTACGGCACCAGCAACGTCAATGGGGAGGATGTCACCCTCTGTGCCAACGACTGGTATCTCGAGCTCTTCGAGGGCACCTACGCAAGCGCCGATAAGGACACCCGCGACCAGATCCTTGCCGCCATCGAGTATAACCTCCTGGCTTACTACGGCAACATTCCTCTGCTCAGCCAGGGCTCTGCCACGCTGTATCAGATGCGTCTCAAGCACGGCAGTGACACCTGGGTCAACAACGTCATCGGCTACGGTGCTTTCTGCGAGTATACCTACGCCATGGACGATGCCGAGTGGGAGGCCTACTGCGCAAGCAACAACTACCAGCTGCAGTATTAATCATCGCGCCGACCTGAGCAATTCTCCTGGCATGTGGAGGGCAGATCACCTGTGATCTGCCCTTCTCTCATCCGGGGGACAGATCGCTTTCAGGACTGACCCGAAAAGAAAAAGTTACGGAGGGTTACAGACTTGACCAAGTATGTCATCAAACGTCTCGTTCTGGGTGTGGCAACGGTTTTTACCATCATGACCATGCTGTTTGTGCTGATCAAAATGCTGCCCAACACCGTTGAGCCGAACCTGCTGAAAACCGATATCGCGCTCAAGCAGATGTACGAGGCATGGGGCTATAACGAGCCCATCCTCACGCAATACGGCATTTTCCTGAAAAATGTATTCACCGATTGGAACTGGGGTGTGTGCACCACCACCGGCACGTATCTCATGCCCGTCACCGAGTATATCGCCGGCAAGCTGCCCTACACCATGTATCTTATCCCTTTGAGTTTTCCGGCGGTATGCGCCAGCGCATCGTCATCGCCATCGCCGTGGCGGGCAACCCCGACATTCTCATCTGTGACGAGCCTACCACCGCGCTCGACGTGACCATCCACTCGCAAATCCTCGAGCTGATCAACGACCTCAAGCGCCGCCACCGCGTGAAGTACAACCCCACGCTCGACCACGATTACAGCGAGCAGAAGCCCACCTTCCGTGAAATCAGTCCTGGGCATTTTGTCAGCTGCAACGACGTGGAATTTGCGCGCTATCAAAAGGAATACGGGTATGAAGCGGCTGAGTAAGTACCAACGGGCGCTTCTGGTTTCGTTTCTGCTGTGCACGGGCGCGGCGTGCGGCTTCTCGCTTTGGCAGATGAGCTTTCGCAGCGTGCTGCTCTCATGGGCAAACGGTTGCTTTGCCGCCGCAGTGTTCTGGTGCGGCACGGGCGCGCTGGTGCTGATCTCCCTTTTTGGCGGGTTCGATAGCTTCAGTTACGTCTCGCACCGTGTGCGTCGCAGATTTTCCCGCCGCCTGCGCGAGGCAAGCCCCAAGCAGGAGAGCTACTTTGAATACTGCCGCCGCCGCAGCGAGGAGCGCTGGGACAAGTTTGCTGCCGCGGTACTGCTGCTTCCCGGCGCGGTTTACCTTGCCGTCGCCGTGGTACTTGCTGTGCTGTGCTGAAGGCCGCGGCACGCCAAGGCTATAAAGAAAGTTACATGACAATAAAGACAGGAAACCCGGCTTCCCCTGCAAGGGGGAGCCGGGTTTCCTGCGCTGTGCACAGTTTTCTTGTAGGGCGAGGCTGCTTTACAGACCAAGCTCCACAGCGCGGCGCAGACGTACCTTGCCGTCGAGCGCTTTGTCGATGGTGTCGATCAGCGCCTCGCGGTCGGCGTTCAGCGTGCCGCCGAGGGGCAGGTAGTTGGACGCGTGGTTCGAGCGGAACACGCTGCCCTCCGCGTCGATGTGCTCGAGGAACAGGCGTGTTTCGCGCATCAGCTCGGGCGGCTGCATCATCACAAATTCGCCGCGCTCGATCCAATCGTGCAGCGGTGTGCCGCTGTACACGCGCAGCGTGAGGAAGGCGATATACTCCGGCTTGATGCGCGAGACGGCCTTTGCCGTGTCGATGGCGTGGGCCTGCCAGTCACCGTTGGAGCCTGCCATGCCGTTGATGGCCGTCAGGCTCACCGCCATACCCGCCTTGCGGCAGCGGACGGCATTTTCCACGATCTGCTCGGCGGTGACACCCTTGTCAAACTTCTTCAGAAGCGCCTCGTTGCCGCTCTCAAGACCGATATACACGATCTTCAGCCCGTGCTCGCGCAGGGTGCGCAGCTCATCGTCGGTCTTGCGCAGGATGGCCTTGGTGCTCGCGTAGCTCGCCACACGCTCGCATTCGGGGAAATATTCGGCGATATAGTCCAGAACCGCGAGAAGGTAGTCCATCGGCAGGATCAGCGCGTCGCCGTCGGCGAGGAAAATGCGTCGGATGTCGCGGCTATAGCTGCGTGCCTCGGCAAGGTCGCCGAGCACCTGCTCGAGGGGGTTGATGGAGAATTTCTTCTCCTTGTACATCGTGCAGAAGGCGCAGCGGTTGTGGCTGCAGCCGAGCGTGCACTGTACGATCAGGCTCCGCGCCTCACTGGGCGGACGGTAAACACTTCCGGAATAATGCATGCTCAGCCCTCCAGCTTGCCCAGGCACTTTTTCATAAAGCGCTCGCTGTCGATAATCGCGCGCTGGTGCGTGCCCTCGCCGATCAAACCCTTCTGGTCGTAGGCCGCCACTTTGAAATCGTACATCTTGCCGTTTTCCGAGATGGAGACCAGCTCGGCCACGGTGCGCACTTCCATGCCCACAGGGGTGGGGGAGAGGTGGCGGATGTTGACCTCCGTGCCCACGTTGCTCTTTTCAGCAGGCAGGTGCTCTTTCATATAGTAGTAGGCGGCTGCCTCCATCCAGCACACAAGGTAGGGCGTGGCGAGGATATCCAGCCCACCGGAGCCAAGCGCCCCGGCAGTGTTTTCTTTTTGAACGGTCTGGCGGAATTCGTAGGTATCTCCGATCTGCATGGCGTTTTCTCCTTTACTTTGCAGCTTTTACCTTGATCCACAGCTTGCTCAGCTCGCGCATCAGGTATACATTGTCGTGGAACATTTCGTCCTTATCATAGCCCGAACGGGGGAGATAGGCGGCGTTTTCGGCGTAGAGATCTTCCGAAGAGGTCATTTCCTCGAATACCTCTGCATTGGGGGAGGTGTAGCCCACGGTTTCGGTGTTGTCGAAGGCGGCCTCGTAGGTGAGCATGTAGTTGACAAACTCATGCGCGAGCAGCGGGTTTTCGGCGTTGCGGGGGATGACCATCGCGTCGCACCAGATATTGGTGCCCTGTTGTGGCATGTAGTAGCTCATGTCCTCGTTCTCGTCGAGAATGACGGTGGCGTCACCGGAGTAGACGATGGCGATGTCCTTGTAGCCGTTGATCATGCCGTCGATGACTTCGTCGGTGACGTACACGGGAGCCATGGTGTTGTTCACCTGCAGCAGCCACTCGTAGGCGGCGCTGATCTCGTCGGGATCCTCGGTGTTCATCGAGTAGCCCAGCGCCTTGAAGGCCATCATGAACGAGTCGCGCTCGGAGTCGTAGACATAGATGCGCCCGGCGTAGTCAGTGTTGTGCAGGATGTCCCAGCCCTGCGCCTCCATCACGGAGGGGTCAACGTTTTCGTGGTTGTAGACAAAGCCCACCGCGCCCCAGAAATAGGGCACCGACCAGGTGTTGTCGGGGTCGTACTCCATGCCGAGCACGGCTGCGTCAAGGTTTTCGAGGTTGGGCACGAGCGCGTGGTCGATGGGCTGGAGGAAGTCCTCCTTGAGCAGACGCTCGATCATGTAGTCTGAGGGGATCACCACGTCGTAGCTGTCACCAGCCTGCAGCTTGGTGTACATCATCTCGTTGGAGTCGAAATACTCGATGATCACTTTCACGCCGAACTGCTTTTCAAAGTCGCTGATGACGTTTTCACCCAGATATTCGCCCGTGATGTAGAGCTTGAGCGTGTCGCTGCCGTACTTTTCGATGGCGGCGGCGCGCTTGCTGCGCTGTGCGAGCGTTCCGCCCACCGTGCCGCCCAGAATGGCCAGCGCCAGCACGCCGGCAAGAATGGCAGTGGCGCGGCGGCTGAGGCCACGGCGCGCGCCGCCCTTTTTGCCGCGCAGCAGCGGCACGATGTTCACGACGCCAAGTGCCAGCGTGATGCCCAGAATCACCAGCGTGGAGAGCGCGTTGATCGACGGGTTGACGCGCTTGGACATGGTGTAGACCAGAATGGAGATGTTGTTCACGCCGTTGCCCGTGGCGAAGTAGGAGATGACGAAGTCGTCAAAGCTCATCGTAAAGGCGATCAGCGCGCCGGAGACGATGCCCGGCTTGATCTGCGGCACGATCACACGCGTGAGCGCCTGCAGCGGCGTGGCACCCAGATCCATCGCTGCGTCAGCGAGGTTGGGGTCAAGCGAGCGCAGCTTCGGCGTGACGGAGAGCATCACATAGGGGATGCAGAACATGATATGCGC
>CAYPLM010000017.1:0-13606 GCA_964411575.1 uncultured Oscillibacter sp.
AGAGCTTGAAGCCGTTGGTGAGCGTGAGGAAGGTGCAGATGGTGATGGAGGGCATGACGTTGGGGATGGTCACCTTCCAGAGTGTCTGCCAGCGGCTGGCGCCGTCGATCTTGGCAGCTTCAAGCATATCCTCTGGCACGGCCTGAAGCCCCGCGATGTAGATGATCATCATGTAGCCCACCTGCTGCCAGCACATCAGGATGATAAGCCCCCAGAAGCCGTACTTCGTCTCCATGAGGATGGAGGTGTTGAAGTGGGAGAGGATGCCGTCGAAGATCATCGACCAGATGTAGCCGAGCACGATGCCGCCGATGAGGTTGGGCATGAAGAACACTGTGCGGTAGAGGTTGCTGCCCTTGATGCCCTGCGTGAGCGCGTAGGCCACAGCAAAGGCAAGCACGTTGATCAGCAGCAGCGACACCACGGCAAACAGCGCCGTGTACCAGAACGAGTGCAGGAAGCTGGCGTCGTTGAACGCCTTGATGTAGTTGTCAAGGCCGATGAACTGTGCATCGGACGTGGTTTTGAACTTGCAGAAGGACAGGTAGATGCCGCGGAGGAACGGCCAGATGAACCCGATGACAAAGGCACAGAGCATGGGCCCCATAAACAGCGGGGACAACCGGCGCAGCGGCCGCTGGAGGTACGTGCCGCGCGAGGCGGGCTTACGTTTGAGTTTGCGCGCCAAAAGATCAACTCCCATCTTAAAAATTACGGATAGCAGGGCACGGCCACGGCCTCATGCAGCCGTCGCCGTGATCAAACATGCAGGAAAGTGAGAAAGGAAGGGGCGGGCGCTTGCCCGCCCCTTCCAACTGAATGGTAGCGCAAATACAGTGCTTAGCCGTTGGCGGCAGCGTACTGCACGGCCCAGCCGTCCACGAAGGCAGTCTTGACGGACTCCCAGTTGGCGTCGGTGGGATCATTGTCGTAAACGTTCATCGCAGCGACGATGGCAGCACGGTAAGCGTCAACGTTGGGCTGGAAGTTGGTGACCCAGGGCATCACATAGCAGCCGTTGGCAGCATAGGTGTTGGCATCGGCCAGGAAACCGTTGGTGGACTCGACGGACTGGGCATAGGGCATGACGGCGAACTCGTCGACGAGCATGCGGGAGACCTCAGCGTCGGTGACCATCCAGTACATGAAGTCGAGGGTGGCCTGGATGTCCTCGGCAGAAGCCTTGCCGTTGACAGCCCAGCAGTTTTCAGTACCGCAGTTGAGGCCGGCCTTCTCCTCGCCGGCAACGCCGCAGTAGAAGGGGATCATGGTCAGGTTGTCCAGACCGTACTGGCCATCAGCAGTGCCGGTGAGAGCAGACCACTCCCAGGAACCATTCTGATAGAACACGGCCTCTTCACGGCCGAACTCGCCCTGCGCGTCATAACCGCCGACGGCGAGGGTGGAAGGCTCAACAGCGCTGTTGTTGATGTAGAGATCCCACACGTTCTTGAAGTTCTGCATGTAGGTGCCCTTGATGGAGGCGGGGCAGGCGGTCCAGGCGGCGGGATCGTCAATGGACTCATAGTAGTACTCGAGGTTGGCGAGGTGGCCGGTGAAGCGCCAGCTGGAGTCGCTGCTCATGGAGGAGGAGGTGAACGCGTCGAAGCCGAGCACGTCAGCGCGGGCGTGGATGTCCTCAGCGATGGTCTTGAGGGTGTCGAAGTTCTTGATGTCCTCGATGCTGTAGCCGGCCTTGGCGAGCAGGTCCTTGTTGACGATGATGCCGTAGCACTCATAGCAGTAGCCGATGGAGCAGAGCTTGCCGTTCTCGTCGTAGAGGTTGTAGGCGTCGGTGGTCAGCTCGTTGGCGATGGCGGTGCCGGTGAGGTCGTAGCAGTAGTCGCCCCAGGTGGAGACGGCGGCCTGGTTACCGACGACGAACAGCGTAGGAGCGTTCTCCTTGTCCATGCCGGCGGTGAGGGTCTCGTTGTAGGTGCCGGAAGCGGCGGTCTGCACGGTCACTTCAACACCGGTCTTGGCGGTGTACATCTCGGCGACCTTCTGCAGGGTGGCGTCTGCCTCGGGCTTGAAGTTCAGCCAGAACACGCGACCGGTGGCGGCACCGGGGGTAACGTCGGTCTGACCGGGGTTGCTGTCGGGGTTCTCGGGGGTCTCGTCCTTCGCGCAGGCCACAAGGCTCATGACCATGACCATGGCAAGGATCAGTGCAAGAAACTTTTTCATGGGATAACTCCTTCACATATTTTTATTTTCACGCGTCATGCGCGGGAAAATCATTTCTGTACCGCCCGCACGGACTGACCGGCGCGCAGCGTGGTAGGCAGCGTCACATGCTTCTGCACGCCGCCCCGGATCACGTCGAGCAGCAGCTCGACACTGCGCCGTCCCATCTCCTCCGTGGGCTGGCAGAGGGTGGTGAGCATGGGGTGGATGTACTCGGACACGGCAATGCCGTCGATGGCGATCACCGAGCAGTCCTCGGGCACGCTGCGCCCGCTCTCGCGCAGGGCGCGCATGGCGCCGATGGCCATGTCGTCGGCGATGGCAAACAGCGCTGTAAAATCAACGGGCTGCTCGAGCCGGCGCTGCATCGCGCGGTACCCGCTCTCGATGGTGAAATCCTCAGCGCGGATCACATCCTCATGCGTCTGGCCGATCTCGCGCAGGGCGCGGACATAGCCGCTGTAGCGCAGCTGGGAGATCGAGCTGTCGTCCGGGTCGGCGGTGAGGGCGGCGATACGCGTGTGTCCGCTTTTGTAAAGCTCCATCACCGCACGGTATGCCTCCTGCTCGTCGGCGATGGACACCGAGCAGTAGCTTGCCGGGTCGAGCGAGCCGTAGGAATTGGTGTACGAGCAGCATACAAACGGCACGTTCACCAGTGCCAGCTCCTCGGGTGTGTAGTCCGAACGTCCGCCGAGGAAGATGATGCCGCGCAGGCGCTTTTCGCGCTCCATCAGCGCGCCGCACTTGACCTCGTCGTCGCAGGAGGAGATCTGGCGCATCACCATCGTAAAGCCCGCCTCGTCCAGCTCGTGCTCGATGGCGCGGATGATGCCGGTGTAAAACGGGTTTTGCAGCCCTCGCACCACAAGGCCGATGGCATCGGACTTTGTGCGCACCAGGTCGCGCGCGGAGTTGTTGGGCAGGTAGTTGTGCGCGGCGATGACCTCGAGCACGCGGCGGCGGCTTTTTTCACTGACGTCGGGATGGTTGTTGAGCACGCGCGAAACTGTGCTCACACCGACGCCGCTGAGCCGCGCGATATCCTTGATGGTCATACTTGCCTCCACATGAAAAAAGTGGAAACATTACCGGGAACGTTCCCAACTTCTTATGCGTTTATTTTATCAGTCCTTACGGCAAATGTCAAAGACATTTCGCTTGTCCGTCTCAACAAAAAAAGACAGAAATTTTCTACATTTTGCACAAAAATGAGAAAAACGCAGAAGCTGTTTTCGCGCTGCCAATTTTGTCTCTCTTTGAGCCGATTTTGAGAAGAGGGATTGCTTTTTCAAAATCGCACAGTATAATATGGTTTGATACCGCTGCAACTCCCGGAAAGAATGAAGGAAAGAAGGAATCCCCATGCCCTGCCGCATCTCCCCTGCCCGGCGCTTCGCCGCACTGCTGCTTGCGCTCATTCTGGCGCTGTCCATGATCTCCTGTGCCAAGGTAGAGCCCAGCGACTACCAGATGCAGTTCGACCTCGGCACGCGCTATCTGTCCGAAGGTAACTACGAGGAAGCCATCCTCGCCTTCACCGCCGCCATCGAGATCGACCCGAAAAACGCCGAGGCATATCTTTTCCTCGCCGAGGCGTATCTTGCCATGGGCGACACGGCTTCCGCCATTGCCGTTTTGACCGACGCGCTATCTGTGGTCGATGACGTGACCGAGGTGCAGTCCAGGCTCGATCTGCTCACCGCCCAGCCGGAACCGGAACCTGAACCGCTTGAGCCGCTGGAAGTGGCCGTCACCAGTCAGGCCGAGTTGGACGCGCTGGCGCTGCGCGAGGACGCAAAGAAAATCACGATCGTGCAGGGGGAGGACGCTGACATCACCGACCTCAGCGCCTTGAGCAGTCTGACCGGCCTGACAGAGCTTCACCTGCGCGGCAACAGCATCACGGACATCCGCGCGCTCAGCGGCTTGACCGGGCTGACGAAGCTGGACCTCGGAGGCAACAGCATCGTCGACATCAGCCCGCTTTCAGAAATCACCAGGCTGACAGAGCTGATCCTCGACATGAATGTCACCGGCGCCTGGAATCCGCTCAGCTCTGAAAACGGCAGCATCGCCGATTTCAGCCCCCTCAGCAGCCTCACAAATCTCACGCAGCTGCACCTTGCGTATACCGGGATCGATGACGTGAGCATGCTCTCCGGCATGAGCGAGCTGACGATCCTCAACCTTGGGCGCGACTACATCAGCGACCTGACACCGCTGGAGACGCTGGAAAAGCTTGAAAAGCTGTATCTATACAACAATCCGCTCACCCGGCAGCAGATCGACGCACTGCAGGCAAAGCTGCCCGATTGCCTGATCGACGACACCGGCATTAACTGAGGTGTGAATTCTCCCGCAAAAACCGCGTGCGACGCCTTGCCAAAGGGGCGAAACTGTGATACACTGTCGAAAAATGAGTGGAAGCGAGGAAGCAGCCATGGAAAATATGACCTTCAAAAGCGCAATGTTCGGCGGGTTTGACCGCGAGGACGTCATCCGTTACATTGAGAAAACCGCAAAGGAAAACAACGAGCGCATCGCCCAGCTTGAACAGGCCAATGCCGCGCAGGAAAATGAGCTTGCGCTGCTGCGCAGCCGTGCCGACGCCGCCTGCGCCGAGGTGGACGGTGTGCGCGAGCGCGCTGACGCCGCCGAAGCGGAGGCAAAGCAGACGGATGCCGCGCTGCGCGAAACGCAGTCCGAGCTGTCCGCGCTGCGCAGCCGCTACAGCGTGGCGCAGAGCACCTGCGCCGCTGCACAGTCCGCGCTGGAGCAGTCGGGTGCGCAGCTGCGTGCCGTGACGGGTGAGCGCGACGCGCTGCTTGCCGAGATCGAAGAGGCACACGCCCAGCACGCCCGGCAGCTCGACGAGCTGGAACGTCTGCGCGCCGAGGCAGCGGAGTACCGCGCCGTAAAGGCGCACATCGCAGGCATCGAATTTGGGGCACGTCAGCGCGCCGACGCGCTCGAGGACGAGACGCGCGCACGGCTCAACGCCATGCTGTGCGAATGCCGCACGCACTGCACCTCCGTGCTCGAGTCCATCACCGCCACCTGCGCGGCTGTTTCCGTGCAGCTGCAGCAGACCGAGCGCGAGGTGGCCACGCTGCCCGAGGCGTTCGGTACGCTTTGCGTCGGCCTCAAGGGGCTTGAGCAGAACGAAAGCGCCGCCCCCACGCCGGAGGAGACCGTCGAAGCACCCTCCGCTGCGCAGGAGGAACCCGACGAAGTGGTCTCTGCCGCATCCGAGGACTGATCACCCCCCCTGCTCCCCGTTTTCTACATCAAAAAATCGCTCTTCCCGCCGTATTGGGAAGAGCGATTTTTGTTTATCTTTCAGTTTCAGGCAGGTCGAGCCGTGCCATATCCAGCCATGTCTCGCCCTCAAAGCGCAGGCGGACGATACACGGCATGAGCGGCAGCAGCGCGCAGAAATGCGCAAAATCGAAGCGGCTGTCATAGTGGTTAAGCACGGTGCTCAGTGCGGTGCCGTGCGTGCCGATGACAATGCTCTCCCCTGCGCAGCGGCGCAGCAGAGTGTGCAGCGCGGCGACGTTGCGCCGCTGCACCTGCGCAAGCGATTCGCCGTCGGAGAGGGCGTAATCAAAGTCCGCCCACTGGCGGCGGCAAAAACCCATGAAGTCCTCCACCCAAACGCTGTCGACCCGGCGCTCACGGAACTCCTCCACCGTCTCCACGGCAAGCCCCGCCTCTCGCGCAAAGGGCGCAACGGTGTCGACTGCGCGGCGATAGGGGCTTGAGAAAACACGCGTAATGCCCCGCCCGTGCAGCGCGGCGCACACCTGCGCGCAGCTCTCTCTGCCCTGCGGCGTGAGCGGGCGCGTGCGCTCGTCCTGCACGGAATGGTCGGACGCGGCGTGGCGCACAAAATACACCGTGGTCATCGGCTCAATACTGCCGAAGCACGGCGATCACGCGGCCGAGGATCTGCGCCTCCTGCCCGTCGATGGGCTGATAATCGGGGTTGGCGGGCAGGAGCCAGAGGTGCCCGTTTTTGCGGCTGTAGGTTTTCACCGTAGCCTCTTCCCCGATGAGGGCAACGACGATCTCGCCGTTGTTGGCGTTGCTCTGGCGGCGCACGATGACAAGGTCGTCCGGCAGGATGCCAAGCCCCAGCATCGACTCTCCGCGCACACGCAGGGCAAAGTGCTCGCCGCTGCGGCCGCCGGTGTCGAACGTGATGTAGTCCTCCACGCACTCCTGGGCAAGGATGGGGCTGCCCGCGGCCACGCTGCCCAGCAGAGGCACACGGCCCGCACGCGCGTCGGCCTCCTCCTGCCACGCGTCGGCAGGCGGCGTGGGCGCAGTCTCGCGCCGCAGCGCGATGGCACGCCCCTTGCCCGCGCCCTTTTCGATGAGGCCGAGCTCCTGCAGGTGCTTGATATGGAAATGCACGGTGGACGGCGAGCGCAGACCCAGCGCCTCGCCGATCTCACGCACGGAGGGGGCATAGCCCTTTTCGTCGATGAAGGAAACGATATAGTCGTAGACCCTTTGCTGCATTTTGGAAAGCATGGCTTGTGCCTCCTGACCGGTATTTTCTACAGTATAGCACAAGCTCTTGTGGAATGCAACATCTGTTTGATTCTTTTTTCCACTTTTTTGCAAAAAACGGCGACAGGGGCACGGCGAAAAGCCATGCCCCTGCCCCGAGGAGAAAGGAGAACGGAGAGAGTATGTTCGTTTCAGGAGAAAGCGGCTGTAGCGCTTTCAAAGCGTGTCAAAAAGCCCTGCCGCACCGGCAACGTCCGCCGCCGACTCGCAATGACGCTTTTTGACAGTCTGTGGGACCGCTTACTTGTGCTTTTTCGCCTCCAGATAGTCGTTGAGCTCGGCGTTAACGATGTCGGTGATGAACATGTGGCCGGGCGCGTGGGTGATGGCGATGGGCGGCTTGGCGTTCTCTACCGCCGCCTGCGGCGTGACACCGCAGGGCCAGAACACGGGGATCTCGCCCTCGTAGAAGTCCACCGCCTCGCCGTAGTCGGGCTTCATCACGTCGGCCACGCCCACCTCGGCTGCGTCGCCCATGTGGACGGGCGCACCGTGGACGTTGGGCATTTTCACGGTGATGTCGTAGGCCTTTTTGGCGTTTTCGGGGGTCATGGGACGCATGGAGCACACCGTCGGGCCGCTGAAGGGGCCGGCGGGCACGGTCATGATGTTGGTCTTGAACATGGGCACGTTACGCCCCTGTGCGATGTGGCGCACCTCGATGCCCTCGCGCATGAGCGCCTCTTCAAAGGAGAACGAGCAGCCGATCAAAAAGCCAACGTAGCCTTCCTTCCAGTAGTCGCTCACGTCGGTGAGCTCCTTGGTGAACACGCCGTTTTCGTAGATGCGGTAGCGCGGGATGTCGGTGCAGATATTGCCACCCTCACCCATGTCGTGCGTTTCGGGCGTGCCCTTGATGATCTCAAGGATAGGGCAGGGGAAGGGATTGCGGCGGGCAAACTCCTCAAAGTCGGCGGCGTACTCCGGCGGCAGAATGATGAGGTTTGCCTGCGCGTAGCCGCGGCACATGCCGGCAGTGGGGAAATCGATCACGCCCTCGCGGATGAGCTGGCGTACCTCAGAGGGTTTTTTGTCAATATAGGGGGTGATGTCAAAGGCCATGTGTCGTTCCTCCTGTTTTCAATTGGCTCAGCGATCCATGGCACTGCGCAGGCAGCGCAGCGCGGCGCGCTGGGCAAGCAGGGCGTCCTGCGCGGCGGTGACGGACACCTTTTCAAAGCGCACACGGTCGCCCGCCTTCAGCTGGGCAAGGATACGGAAGTCTGCGGAGATGACGTTGGCGATCTTGGTGTAGCCGCCGGTGGTCTGACGGTCGGCAACCATGATGATCGGCTTTCCCGCCGAGGGCACCTGAACGGCGCCGAAGGCAATACCGTCGGAGATGATGTTGCCGTCCTTCACATGCTCGATGGGCTCACCATCAAAGCGGCAGCCCATGCGGTCGAATTCGGGCGTGAGCGTGTAGACGCTCGAGAGGAAGGTGCGGATGCCCAGCTCGGTGAATGCATCGTCCTGCGGGCCGAGCACCACACGCAGGGTGTACTCCGTGCGGGGGATAAACTCGGGCGAGATGTGGCGCACGCCCATGTTGCGCAGCTCGTCCTTGGGCGCGCGGAAGGCGATGGTGTCGTCCTTTTGGAGCTTGCGCCCCTGGAAGCCGCCGATGCGGGCTTTCATGTTGGTGGAGCGGCTGCCCATCACCTCGGGGATGTCCAGTCCGCCGGCAAAGGCCACATAGGCACGGCAGCCCGCGCGCAGCATGGTAAAGCGCAGCACCTGTCCGGCGCGGACATGCACGGCGGCATAGTTGGCAATGGGCTGACCGTCGAGCGTGGGACCCAGGTCGCCGCCGGTGATGGCGATACAGTTGGCGCGGTCAAAGCGGATGTGGGGGCCCATCATGGTGCACTCGAGCACGGCCTCGCCCTCGTCGTTCCCGGCGAGGATGTTGGCGATGGAGGCGCTGCGCGGATCCATCACGCCGGAGGCGGACACGCCGAACTGCTGATAGCCGAAGCGCCCCAGATCCTGCACGGTGGTGAGCACGCCGGGGTTGAGAATGGTGATGCTCATGCCTGCTCAGCCTCCTTTCGGGGATAGGTGTGCACGGTGTAGCCACCGGCGGCCTCGAGCGCGGCGATGCGGTCGAACTCGGCCTGGTCGATGGCGAAGAACTTGATATACTGCCCCGCCTTGGGGAGAATGGGCACGGCGCGGTCAGGGTCGTACATGCGCACGGGGGTGCGGCCGATGAGCTGCCAGCCGCCGGGCGAGTCGATGGGGTACACACCGGTCTGCGTGCCCGCGATACCGACGCTGCCGGCGGGGATCTTCACGCGCGGCTGGGTCAGACGCGGCGCAGCGATTTCCTCGCTCATGCCGCCAAGATAGGTGAAGCCCGGCGTAAAGCCAAGCATGTAGATCAGGTACTCCGTGGAGGTGTGGATCTTGATGACCTCCTCGGGCGTTTTGTGGTTGTGCTCAGCGACAAAGGCAAGGTCGGGGCCCATTTCGTCGCCGCCGTAGAGCACGGGGATCTCCAGCACCTCGCTGGGTGGGATCTGGATGTGGTCAAGCTGGCCAAGCAGCCCCTTCATCTTCTTCACCAGCGCGTCGTAGCGGATGACGCCCGGATCGTAGTGCACCATCAGCGAGCGGTAGGTGGGCACAAGCTCCACGATGCCGGGCAGCTTGCTCTCCTCGAGCGCGATGGTAAAGGCGCGGATCTGCGCGTTGATAGCCTCGCTGATCTCGTTGCCGAACTCAACGGTGACGGCTGTGTCGCCGCTGAGCAGGAATCGCACGTCAGGCATAGTTGGACTCTCCTTTCAGGGGAGGCGGCCTGCCGCAGCAGGCCGCCGTGTCGGGTGAAATGATTTACGCGAAGAGGTTTGCGAGGTTGGGCAGCGCGGTGAGGCCAAGATAACCGGCCACGAGCACGACGCACCAGCCGAGCACCTGCAGCCACACGGGGTGCTTGTAGTCGCCGACGACGTCCTTCTTGTGGCAGCCGAGCAGCATGCACGCAAGGGAGATGGGCAGGATCAGACCGTTGACCGCACCGGCCAGGATCAGCAGGCGCTTGGCGCCGCCGAGGGTGACCATCACGACGGTGGAGAAGGCGATGAAGCCGACGATGAACCAGCGCTCATTCTTGGCGATGAAAGGGTGCACCGTCTTGAGGAAGGAGACGGAGGTGTAGGCCGCGCCGATGACGGAGGTGATACCGGCGGAGAAGAGGGCAAGGCCGAACAGGCGATAGCCGATGTCGCCGGCGGCGAGACGGAACGCCTCGGCGGCGGGGTTGCTGGCGGCGTTGATGGCCGCGACGTTGTCAGCGTTCACCGCAGTGCCGATGGTGCAGACGCCCAGCACGCACAGGAACAGCAGGATACGCACGCTGCCGGACACGCCGATACCGGTGAGCACGCTCTTACGGAAGTGAGGCACGTCTTCCTTCTTGCCGCCCCAGCCCGCGTCGAGCAGCTTGTGGGAGCCGGAGAAGGTGATGTAGCCGCCGCAGGAGCCGCCGAGCAGGGTGATCATCACGGGGACGAGAGCCTTGGGATCCTCGGGAGCAAAGATGTGCACGATGGCATCGCCGACGGGGGGCTTGGCCATGAAGGCGACCACCAGCATGATGACGATGATGATCGCGCCGAGGATCTGGGCGACCTTGCCAACGATGTCGTTGGCCTTCTTGGACAGGAAAATGCAGATGGCCAGGATGCCGGCCACAGCCGCACCGGCCTTTTCAGGCAGGCCGATCATGGCGTTGAAGCCCAGCGCCACGCCGCCGACGTTACCGATGTTGAACGCGAGGCCGCCGATGACGACCATGATGATCAGCGCGTAGCCAAGGCCGGGGAGCACCTTGTTGGCAACTTCCTGGCCGCGCAGGCCGGACGCGCCGATGATGGACCAGACGTTGGTCTGGGCGATCATATCCATGATGATCACGCAGACGATGACGCAGGCGAACGAGGACAGATACTTTGCGGTGAAGGTGGTGGTCTGGGTCAGGAAGCCGGGGCCGATGGCGGATGTGGCCATCAGGAATGCTGCGCCGAGACTGACGGACAGTGAGCGCTTTTTGGTTTCGTTACTCATAACTCCTCCTAAAATATTGCCGCGTTGCGGCTGATTTTGTGTTGCGCCGGGGGTTATACGATCTCACGGATGGGAGCGATCTCAACGCCCCGCGCCGTAAGCTGCGCACGGATGTTCTTGACGAATTCTACCGCCGAGGGGTTGTCGCCGTGGACGCAGATGGAATGCGCTGCGATCTCCACCTCTTCGCCGGTGATGGCAGTCACCTTGCCCTCGGTGACCATGCGGATGGTGCGCTCGATGGCCTCGTCCTTGTCGTGGATGACGGCGCCGGGCAGCTTGCGCGGCACGAGCGAGCCGTCGGCCTGATAGGCGCGGTCGGCGAACACTTCGTTTGCCACGCGCAGGCCCATCTGCTTGCCGGCCTCGATCATCTTGCTGTTGGCAAGGCCAAGGAGGATGATGTCCTTGTCCACCTCGGCGATGGCCTCGGCGATGGCAAGCGCAAGATCCATGTCCTTACCGGCCATGTTGTACAGCGCACCGTGGGGCTTGCAGTGCTGCAGCTTGATACCCTCTGCCGCGGCAAAGGCCATCAGCGCGCCAAGCTGATACTTGACATACGCCTTGGCTTCCTTGGGCGAGACAGCGATGTTGCGGCGGCCGAAGCCCATCAGGTCGGGATAGCCCGGATGCGCACCCACGGCCACGCCCGCCGCCTTGGCAGCTGCCACGGTCTTTTCCATCACCAGCGGATCACCGGCGTGGTAGCCGCAGGCCACGTTGACCGAGGAGACGTGTGCGATGACCTCGTTGTCCAGCCCGATGGTATACGCGCCGAAGCTTTCGCCGAGATCACTGTTAAGGTCTACCTTGTACATGAGAAATGCCTCCCTTTTCAAAAAAGTCTCACTTTCTTATAAGCAAAAACCGTTCCATTTCGAGCCCTCGCCCGAAACTTTTTCAAATGCCGGAATTCCGGCGTTTTTTGCGTCCCTCCGGATGCCGCGCTGCAAAAAAAACACGCGAGGTGTGCGATTTTGCACACCTCGCTGTTCAATTCTGCACACCGGTGCAGACTCACTCGCCCTCTCCGCCCTCGAGGCGGCGCTTGAGCGTGAAGCGCGTGCAGCCGAGAAGCTGCGCCGCCTGCGAGAGGTTGCCGCTGGAGAGCTGCATGGCCTTGTCGATATACGCCCGCTCAAACGCGTCCACCTCGCTGCGCAGGTCGATGCTGCGGCGGCGCAGGTCGTACATGGGGAAGCTTCCCTCCGCCGCAGGACGCACGGCAAGCAGCGTGTCAAGCCCCGTCTCCTCGCCGGTGAGCACATCGCGGCGGCTGAAGAGCACACAGCGCTCCATCACGTTGCGCAGCTCGCGCACGTTGCCCTTCCACGAGTAGCCCTGCAGCAGCGTAAGAAACTCCGGGGCGATCTCGCGCAGGGATTTGTTGAACTTGCGGTTGAAGTGCTCAAGATAGAACTGGCTGAGCACAGGGATGTCCTCCGGGCGCTCGCGCAGGGGCGGGATGTGGATCTGCATGACGTTGAGACGGTAGTAGAGATCCTCGCGGAAGCGCCCCTTCTGCACCTCCTCCTCCAAATTGCGGTTGGTGGCGGCGGCCACGCGCACGTTGACCTCGATGTCCTGCAGACCGCCCACACGCTTGAAGCTGCGATCCTCCAGAAAGGTCAGAAGCTTTGCCTGCATGGCAAGCGGCAGCTCGCCGATCTCGTCGAGGAACACCGTGCCGCCGTTGGCCAACTCCATCAGGCCCTTTTTGGTCTTGTCCGCGCCGGTGAACGAGCCCTTTTCGTGGCCGAACAGCTCGCTTTCCAGCAGGTTTTCGGGGATGGCGCCGCAGTTGATCTTGACTAAGGGCTTGTCGCGCCGGGAGCTCTGCTCGTGGATGGTGTTGACCACCACCTCCTTGCCGGTGCCCGTTTCGCCGCAGATGAGAAGATCAACATTGTCGTTTTCGGCCAGCACGCGGATCTCCTCGCGGATACGGCAGATGGCGGCGCTCTGTCCAAGCAGCTTGCGCGGGCGCAGCTTCATCAGCTCGAGCGAACGGCGGGAGGTCAGCTGCTCCATCGCGCGGGTGATGACAAGGTCGACCTCCTCCAGATCAAAGGGCTTTTGCACATAGTGGCTCACACCCAGCTTCATCGCCTCCACCGCCTGCGACACCGAGCCGTAGGCGGTCATGAGGATGAGGATCATGTCCTCGTCAAGGCGCTTGAAGTCGGTGATGTGGTCGATGCCGCGCTCGCTGCCCACGCGGTTGTCCAGCAACACGGCGTCAGGCTGCAGCCGCGCGGCAAGGGCAAGCCCCTCGTGCAGGTCTCCGGCGCAGTGCACCTGATAGCCAAGGTCGGAAAGCCCGCTCTCCAGCGACATCCGGATCAGCGGCTCGTCGTCGATGACCAGCAGCTTATACTTCATCATAATGGATCCCTCCTGTCCGGCGGAACAGCAGCCGTGCGGAGGTGCCCTCCCCCGGCGCGGAGCTGAGCTGAAGCTCGCCGTTGTTGTTTTTTGCCAGCCGCTGCACGATGGAAAGGCCGCGTCCGCCGCCCTTGCCGTCAAGCACGCGCACAAGCTTTTCCTCGTCCATGCCGGGGCCGTTGTCGGTGACCGCCACGCACACGCCGCCCTCCACCGCGCGCCCGGTGAGCATGATCTGCCCGCCGCGCGGCATGGCGCGGATGCTGTTGTTGATGAGATTGATCAGAATCTGACGCAGCTCCTGCTCGTCGGCGAAGATGACGATGCCCGCGTCGTAATTGGCGAAAAACTCGATGCCCTTGTTCTCGGCCACCTTGCT
>CAYPLM010000017.1:13706-19145 GCA_964411575.1 uncultured Oscillibacter sp.
TGCCCGCGTCGTAATTGGCGAAAAACTCGATGCCCTTGTTCTCGGCCACCTTGCTGTAGAGCATCTCCAGCTCCTCACAGAGCGTATCGAGGCGAACGACGGTTTTCTCACTTTCGCGCTGGCGGGAGATGTTGACAAGGTTGCTGACGAGAAGGTCAACGCGGTCGACCTCCTTGACCATCTCGCGGCAGAGCAGCGCGTCACGCTCGTCGGTGAGCTTGCGCGTGATCACCTGCAGACCCGCGCGGATCCCGGCCAGCGGGTTGCGCGCCTCGTGCGCCACGTCGGCGGCAAGCTGACCGGTGTAGGCCAGCGTTTCGTCGCGGCTGAGCTTTTCCTCCATGTGGCGCTGGTAGGTCACGTCGTCCACGGTGCAAAGAGTACCCAGCTCGCTGCCCTCACCGCTTTGCAGACGCCATGCGCCCAGCTCGTAGTGGCGCAGACGCCCCGTGCTCTCGCGCAGCGTCAGCGCAGAGGGCAGCACGTCGCCGCGGCGCAGCATGTCGTCAAGATGGGCGTTGAGCGTGAGCCCCTGCTCGTCGCGCGCGTCGCTGCTGCGCAGCATGACCTCGGCGCGGCTGTTGCAGAAGATACGCTCGCCCGCGCCGTCGTACACGGCCACGCCCAGCGGCAGGTTTTCCACGATGCTCTCGTTGAGCGCTTTCACCCAGCTCAGTTCGTCGGTGTAGCGGCGCATACTCTCGAGCATGCTTTGAAACGCCTGGGCCAGCTGCCCCACCTCGTCGCGGCGGTCGGTGTACAGCCCGCTCAGCTCGCCCGCGCTGCCCGGCGCGGCGCTGATCTCAGCGCACTGGCCGCTCAGCTCGCGGATGGGACTTGAGATGTTGTGGGCGATCATCACGCTGGCCTGCACGATGACAATGAGCATGGCGATCACCGCGAGGATAAAATAGCGCTGCTCCTCGATGAAGGCCATGCGCAGCACCGTCTGATCAACGCTGTAGAGAATGCGCCAGCCAAGGCCGTTGTCGCTGCTGTCATAGAGCACGATCTCGCTCTCACCCAGCGGACGGCGCGAGAAGAGGGTCTTGCCCTCGGCGTCATAGAGAAAGAGGCTGCTGCCCCGATAGCTCTTTTCGTACTTGCGCAACAGCGCCGCCGGGTCGCGCCAGTAGTCGCCCGCGTCGATGTCGGCGGTGATGTACCCGCCCAGTGCGGCAGCGTTGGCCGTTTCGGTCTCCATGCGCAGGTCGTACTCGGCGTTGTAGGTGATCACGCAGAGCATAAGCACCATAATCATGCTGATGCAGACAAAAGGGATGAGGATCATATTTTCAATGGTAATGTTGAAATGCTTCACGGCGTCTCTCCCTTCCCCCGCCCGCACACGGAGCCCAGCGCCACTGCCGCAGAGGAGAGCAGCACACCGAACACCGCCGGGTGCACGGACAGCACGCCGCGATAGTGCAGCGGATAGAGCACGGCGATACACACCGCGCCGGTGAGAAAGCCCGCCCACACGCCGCGCCGCGTGACGCGGCGGCTCAGCAGCGTCCCGTAGAGCGCAGGGAACAGCAGCACACTGAAAACGCCCCAGAGGTCGCCGCCGTAGGAGAGCGTGAAGTCCGGCGGGTCGAGTGTGAAGAACATGGCCACTGTGCCGCCAAGCAACACGCCGATGCGCCCCAGATCGACCACCTTCTTGTCCGAAAGCTCGTGCCCACTGGCCGTGCGGACGATGTCGTAGGAGAAGGCCGAGGCGATCATCAGCAGCTGTGAGTTGGCTGTGGATACACACGCGCCGATCACCGCAAACAGCAGCAGTCCGCTCCACGGGCCGTAGAGCTGGTTATTGAGCAGCGTGATGAAGATGCCGTCGGTGGTCTGCGCCGTGTCGATGGTCGGCACCAGCACGCGCATGGAAAGGCCGATGTGCACCAGCGCAAAATAGATCGCCGCCAGCACCACGAGCGACCACACAATCGTCCGCTGCGCCGTGCGCTCGTCCTTCGCCGAGATCAGGCGCACGATGTACTGCGGGTTGGCAGAAAGGCCCAGACCCCAGCCCCAGAACATTGAAAGGCTCACCAGCGGCGTGTACCGCCCGCCAAACAGGCGCAAAAGCCCGCCCAGCTGCGTGGGCGCGGCCATGCCTGCGTGTGCAAGGCCGGAGATCTGCCCTGCGCTTTCGTACAGCGCGCCCAGCCCGCCGCAGCGCGACACCAGCAGCACGCACAGCACTGCGATGCTCACAAACAGAAGCCCCAGGTTAAATACGTCTGTGCGCACCACCGAGCGGTAGCCGCCAAAGGTGGTGTAGATGACAAAAAGATAAACCATCGCCACTGCCGCAGAGTACGGGATGTCGAACACCTCGGAGGCGACCATGCCGAAGCCCTTGTACTGCGAGACAAGGTAGAGCGTGTACACCAGCATCGTCACCACGCCGTACACCGTCTGCAGTCCCCGCGAGGAAAAGCGCAGACGGAAAAGCTCCGGCACGGTGATCGCCCCGCAGCGGTGCAACCGCCGCGTGACCAGCGCCAGCAGAAACGCCCCCGCAAACCACGGCACCACCGAGTAAAGCAGCACCGCCAGCCCGTCCTCGTACACGCTGCCCGTGAGGCTGAGGATGGTGATGGCCGACACCCATGTGCCCGTAAACGTGCACACACACTGCACAAGCCCCACCTGCCGCTCGCAGATAAAATAATCCCGCGGCGTTGTCCCGACGCGCAGGCTGCTTTTTCCGATCACCAGAAGGATCAGCGAATACACGCAGAAATACCCCAGATACAGTACGGTCTTGCTCATGCGCATCCCTCCCTTTTTCGTCATCATACCACATTCTCCCTCCCCTGTGCAACGGTGAAATTACGCTTGCGAAGCGCAGGGAAAAATGATATAGTAAAGAAAAGAGATCCTGTCGAAAGGAGGCGGACCGCGTGAAGCTTGAGCAGGGGCAGGCCCTTTCCCAAAAGCTATCGCTCTCCCCAACCATGCGCCAGTCGCTGGACTGTTTGCAGCTTACCGCGCTGGAGCTGAACGATTATTTGCAGGAGGCGGCGCTTTCCAACCCGCTTTTGGAGGTACAGCCCCCCACCTGGTACGAAACCGAGCTGCCCAGCGAAGCGCCTTCGCCCGAGCGCGAGGCGCTGGAGCTGCGCGGAGGCGACAGCTGGCGCTCCTCGCCGCGCATCGTCGATGATGCGCCTGATTTCACCACCTTTCTCACGCGCGAGGCCACGCTGCGCGACCACCTGTACGAACAGATCGGCCAGATGAAGCTGGTGGACGACACGCTTTTGCGCCTTTGCCGGTATCTGATCGACTGTCTGGACGAGCGCGGCTATCTCGACTGCCCGCTTGACGAGCTTGCGCAGGAGCTTTCCCTGCCGCTGTTCACGCTGGAGCAGGCGCTTTTCGCCGTGCAGATGCTCGACCCGCCCGGCGTGGGCGCGCGCAGCCTTTCCGAATGCCTCACGCTTCAGCTCGCGCAGCGCCGCGCGCTCGACCCGCTGGCGCTTGCCATCGCGCGCGACGGGCTGGAGCTTCTGGCCGAGCGCGACTTTTCGGGTCTTGCCGCGCGCCTCGGCGCAAGCGTGAGCGAGTTAAAGCGTGCCGCCGAGGTCATCCTCGCGCTCGAACCCATCCCCGCGCGCAGCTTCGCCGGCAGCGGCAGCGTGGCCTACACCGTGCCCGACGCGGTGTTTTCGCTCCAGCAGGGCAAGCTCACCGTGGAGCTCAACGAGAACATCCTGCCGCGCCTTTCCATCAACGCCGACTACGAGGCGCTGCTCACGGCCGACCCAGACCCCGCCGTGCGCCGCTACGTCAAAGAAAAGCTCAGTGATGCCAACAGCCTGATCCACGGCGTACACACCCGCTGCGACACGTTGCTGCGCCTGATCACGCTGATCGCCGAGGAGCAGCGCGACTACTTCAATGGCGGCGTTCTGCGCCCCATCACCATGCAGCAGCTTGCTGAGCGTCTGGATCTGAGCGTGTCCACCGTCAGCCGCGCGGTGCAGGGTAAATCCATCCAGTTTCAGGGGAAGGTGCTGCCGCTGCGCAGCTTTTTCACCGCTGCCATCCGTCCCGACGGCGCAGTGTCGTCGCAGGCGGCAAAGCAGCGTCTGCAAAGCCTGATCCTCGCGGAGGACCCTTCCGCCCCGCTCTCCGACGAGGCGCTGCGTCTGGCGCTCTCCGCGCTGGGCGTGGAGCTCAGCCGCCGCGCCGTGGCCAAATACCGCGCCGCCCTCGGCATCCCTTCCTCCGCGCAGCGCAAACGCAGCCCCGCAGAGGCGAAGTAGCGTCAAAAAAGCGACTAACGCCGCTTTTTTGACAGACCGAAAATCGCCGCATGCAAATGGGCGGTAGCCATAAAACAGTTGATCCGACCTATGGTTGCAGGCATAGGTCGGATTTTTCGTATCTATATGCAAACTCGCTGACAGTGGACGCTTTGTCAAAACCGCTTGTAGACAGCAAATCCACAGAGAATAACCGCTTTAGCAGGATAAGGGGGTGTAGCCACCTTGCCGGAAGGTCGTGACGCAACATTCGCAGTCATGCAGTTTTCTTCTGCTGACAGAAAAGGAAGCGCCGCCGGACGCACTACTCTCGATAGAGAATATAGAAGTGCGCCCTTTCGCTCCTATGGGGATTTTTTTCGTTTGCTTATCAGCCCTATAAATTTCAATTTATCTGTCGATATCTATCAGTATCGCTCTGCATGGCGAACCGTCCGCACCTGATAAGTTCAGCGGTGCGGCATTCAAAAAATAGGCGCCTTCAGATACCTCCGACAATCGAATCCCTTCAAGCAATATAACGTTAGCGCCCAAAAGAGCAAGATGCACAGCCATTGGGGCGTTTTGCGGCCCGATTGTCTGGGGTTCATTTCCCAAAAGTAATATATCCGAGGATGCAAATACTTTTGCCGCCGCCAATGATACTTCGACATCTCCTTTAAGCAAAAGTCGCTTGGCTGCTTCCTGGTTCTGTTTTTTTGCTTTTTCAATTATTCCTACAGCATCTTCGCCAGTGACAACCCCTTGGTGCTCTGCCACATAAGCCATTCCCACAAATGCCTCCAAGCATATCTCGTCCACTGTTTTGCCATCTCTAATGAAATGAAATGGCGCATCTATATGCGTGCCGTTATGCGCACACATATTAAACGCCGTCAAATTATATACTTCACCTTTTTCCATTGATTTAAGCGCTATTCTCTCTGGTGTCGGGTCGTCGGGATACACCTGACAACAGAAAACTTCCTGGGAAATATCATAGATCTTCATTGCTTAGCTCACCCTTACAAATCCCAGTCTATCTTGCATATTTATCAGTTTGTAATATAGCAGAGAATGATGAAGAAATCAACCCTTAGGATAAGACCGCCCGAACATTTCGGTCCGGGCGGTCTCGGTATCAATCATAAAGCAGTTCAAACTTCACGATAGCTTCTGCCTGTGC
>CAYPLM010000018.1:0-18506 GCA_964411575.1 uncultured Oscillibacter sp.
TTCCGAACACGGAAGTTAAGCTCGCTTCTGCCGACAATACTTGGCTGGAAACGGCTCGGAAAGATAGGTAGCGCCAACACTGAAAAGACGTCCGCGAGGGCGTCTTTTTTTGCTTCTGCCACTTTGCTTGCCTGTGCCGCGCTCTGCGCATACATTGTTGCCACTCGAGCGGTCTGAAAGCGGAAGAATGCCCGTCCGCCTCACATTTCCGGCAGTGCTGCGTCATTTGAAACGCAACATTTAAGAAAAATTCACAGCTTGCGGTTGCAATCTGTGGCAATCTATAGTAAAATAAACTGATTTTAAGCGCGAAGGGAGCGTGCCGCATGGAGTTTATCACCACACTGGCACAAAACATCTGGCGCTATCTGGGGACGATCCGTATTGCGGACTATCTGGATATCGCCATTATGACCTACGTATTTTATGCGCTGCTGCGCGCCGTGCGCAGCACCAAGGTGGCGAGCCTGATCAAGGGCGTGCTGCTGTTTTTGCTGGTGCTGTGGCTTTCGTCCGATTCGGCGTTTGGATTGCGGGGAATCAGCTTCATCCTCAGCCATTTGATGGAATGGGGCGTTTTGGCGCTGATCATCATCTTCCAGCCGGAGATCCGTCAAATTCTCGAGCAGATCGGTGGAGGCAAGCTGCGCGCGCTCAACCCCTTTGCAAAGCAGCAGTCCAAAACCGAGATCGAAAGTGCCATCGAGCAGACGGTGCTCGCCTGTGCAGACATGTCGAAGTCGCGCACCGGTCTTTTGATGGTGTTCGAGCGGGAGAACCAGCTTGACGATATCGCCCGCACTGGCACCATCGTCGACGCGCGTATTAGCAGCGAGCTGCTCAAAAACATTTTCTTCGTCAAGGCTGCCATGCATGACGGTGCAGTGATCGTGCGCAACGGCCGCTTGCTTGCGGGTGGGTGCATGCTGCCTCTTTCTAAGAACAACAATCTCAGCCGTGACCTCGGCATGCGCCACCGCGCGGGGATCGGTATGAGTGAGCAGTCCGACGCTGTGGTGGTCATCGTTTCAGAGGAGACGGGAGCGATTTCCGTAGCGACGCGCGGTATGCTCAAGCGCCATTTGATGCCGGAGACGCTGGAAAAGCTGCTGATCAACGAGCTTTTGCCCAAGCCGCAGGAGCCCGAAGAGGACAAGCCCCACCGCCCGGCGCTGAGCATGATGCTGCAATTCCTTCAGAAGGGAGGAGCCTCTCATGGAACAGACCAATAAAAGCACGGCGCTGTATCTTACCATCGCAATTTTTGGCGCGTTCATCATCTGGTTTTCCGTAAGCAACTCTGTTCTGGTGCAGGTGACATTTGAGGATGTGCCCATCGAATATCTGCATGCAGACACCAATCTCGCCGACAAGGGGCTTGAGCTGCTCGAAGGGCAGAGTACGCTCGACCTGACCTTCGAGGCACCGCGCAGAGTGATCTTCCGCCTCGACCCCGAAAAGATGCGCGTGACTGCCGACCTTGCACTCGTATCGGGCACAGGGCTGCAGAACGTAACGTGGAGCATCAAGCTGCCGGAAGGTGTGACAAACAGCGATGTGAGCATCATCTCACCGTCGAGCCGCTCGGTGCAGGTGCGTATCGGTGAGCTGTTCCGCAATCAGGTGGAGATACGCGTCAAGCTTGTGGGCAACGTGGCCGACGGCTATATGGCTGGTACGCCGAATGTCCTGCCTGAGCGGTTGGAGCTGCGCGGGCAGCAGGTCGACGTGATGCAGGTGAGTTACGCACAGGTCACGCTCAACATCAACGACGCCACCTCTACCATCGTGGAGCTGTTGGACTATGACCTTTATAACTACGCTGGAAACGTGGTGGAGAATGAAAACATCCACCCGGCCAGCGACAGCATTCAGGTCACGCTGCCCGTACAGGGGCTCAAGGAGGTGCCGCTGCGCGTGGAGCTGGTGGAGACGGTCGGCGCGCGCATCGAGGCGCTCGAGTATGAGATCGCCCCACAGCAGTACATTACGCTCACCGGTGACGCGGGCAAGCTTGCCGCCATCGACGAGATCGTGCTGGGCACGCTTGCCGTGGAGGAGCTGCGCGCGGGCGGGAGCTATGAGTTTGAGATCCCCATCCCCGAGGGCGTGGAGAGTCTGAGCAGCCAGACCACGGCCACGGTGAACATTATTGCGCACGACATGGTGACACAGACCTTTGAGATCAACCAGTTCAGCTACGAGAACTTTACCTCTGAGCAGCTTGAAGTCATGATGATGACTGCGTCTCTGCGCATCCTGCTGCAGGGCACTGCGGCCGACATTGCCGAGATCAGAGGCGCTGACATTCATGTCACGGCCGATCTGAGCAGTGTGACGGAGGCGCTGGGCAACTACACCGTGCCCGCGATCGTTACGGTGGACGGCGAGCGCGACATCGGCGTGATCGGCAGCTACCAGCTGGCGGTGCGCCTTGCGGCGGTGGATGAGCCCGAGGAGCCCGAGCCGCCGGAGATCGAGAGTCCGGAGCCTCCTGAGGAGCCGCCCGTTCCGGCAGAGGAGGGGACGACATGACGCAGATCGCCACTGTGGAAAAGCTTTTACACGGCGGCATGGCGGAGATCTCCGTTCCGCGAAAAAGCGCCTGCGGGCACGACTGCGAAAGCTGCGCCGGCTGCGGCATGACGGGTTCGTCCGTGCATGCCCTGGCGCAGAACCCGCTTGGCGCGCAGCCGGGGCAGAAGGTCGTGGTGGAGAGCAGCAACAAAACGCTCTATCGCGCGGTGCTTCTGGTGTATCTGGTGCCGGTGGTGCTGTTTTTCGTGGGATACTTTGCTTCGGCCGCCTTGGGCAGCGAAGGAATGCGCTATGCGGTGGCCATCGCGGCGTTTTTCCTCGGCATCCTGCCTGCCGTGTGGTACGACCGGCGTGCCCGCCGGCGCGGCGACATGACCTACACCATTGTCCGTCTGCTGTGAGGGCTGCACGGTGTTTGGTTATGTGCTTCCCGCGAAGGCGCGCCTGAGCGAGGAGGAGACTGCGCGTTTCCGTGCCGTCTACTGCGGCCTGTGCCACACCCTCGGAAGGCGCTACGGGTTTGCTGCCCGCTTTACGCTCAATTACGATTTTACGCTGCTGGCTATCCTGCTTTCCGACGCGCAGGGCGGCGAGAGCCGCTGCCGCCGCTGTACGGTGCACCCCTGCCAGGGCTGTGCGGCGCTGGAGAGCACGCCCGCGCTGGAGCAGGCGGCGGATAAGTCGCTCATTCTGACGTGGTGGCAGCTGCGCGACCACATAGCCGACAACGGCATTTTCCGGGGGCTGAAATACCGGCTGGCTGCGCTGCTGCTGCGTCGACCCTGCCGCCGCGCCCGCCGCGCTGACCCGGATTTTGACGCGGTGGTACAGCAGAGGCTGCGCGAACTGGCCAAGCTGGAGCGCACGCACTGCGCCTCGCTCGACCGTGCGGCAGAACCCTTTGCCGCGCTGATGGCGGCTATTGCCGACGGTACCGAGGACGAACGACGCAGACGCATCCTGCGCCAGCTGTTCTATCATCTGGGCCGCTGGATCTATCTTGTAGATGCGGCGGACGACTTCACGGACGACGTGCGCACCGGCGCATACAACCCGCTTCGCTTCCGTTACGACGCAGACGTCCTTGGCCAGGACGAGAAAAACGCCCTTGCTCAAACGCTCGACGCCTCCGTGCGCGAGATGTCTGCCGCCTACGCCCTATGGGATTTTGGCGTGTGGACAACGATCCTTGACAGCATTTTTTACGACAGTCTTTACCGCATTGGCTCGGCCGTGCTGCGCGGCGATTATCATGCGCCGCCGCGGCTGCATTCCTGCTTCGGCAAACCAAAGAAAGAGGACACCGTATGAACGACCCCTACAAAGTGCTCAATGTCTCCCCTGAGGCCTCTGACGAGGAGGTCAAGCGGGCTTATCGTGAGCTTGCGCGCAAGTATCACCCCGACAACTATCACGATAACCCTCTTGCCGACCTCGCGCAGGAGAAGATGAAGGAGATCAACGAGGCTTACGAGACCATCCAAAAGCAGCGCCGCGCGGGCTCTGCCACATCGCGCAGCTACGGCTCCACGGCCTACGGCGGCTACGGCAGCTATCGCAGCGGCGGCGGAGGGCGGCTTGCGCGCGTGCGCGCGGCTATCGCGCAGGGAAACATCACACTGGCCGAGCAGCTGCTCAATGCGGAAAGCCAGCACGACGCCGAGTGGAACTTCCTCATGGGCAACGTCTGCTACCGGCGCGGCTGGTTGGACGAGGCAAAGCGCTACTTTGAGACGGCGTGCAGCATGGAGCCGAACAACGGCGAATATCGTCAGGCGCTCAACAGCTTTAATGCGCAGGGGTATCGCCCGACCGGCTTTGAGGGGATGAGCACCAGCTGCGGAAACGACGATATGTGCTCACACCTTTGCATGTCGCTTTTGTGCTGCAATCTTCTGGGCGGGGGCGGATGCTACTTTTTACCCTGCTTTATGTAATCTGAAATCTTGAAGGGAGAAGATCAGATCATGGTCAAAAGCATGACCGGCTACGGCCGCGCGCGTGAGGTGCGCAACGGCCGCGATATCACAGTGGAGCTGCGCTCGGTGAACAACCGCTATCTTGACTGCACGGTCAAGTTGCCGCGCGCCTACATCTTCGCCGAGGACGCCATCAAATCCCGCGTGCAGAAGGCCGTTTCGCGCGGCAAGGTGGATGTGTTCGTCACCATCGACTCCACCGGTGCAGAGGAGACGGTGGTCACCGTCAACGAGGCGCTTGCAAAGAGCTATCTTGCGGCGCTGAAAACACTCTACGAGCTCGACGGTGGGAACTATCTGCAAAAGCAGTCTTACGCCGCTGACCTTGCGCGCCTGCCCGACGTGCTCACCATCACCAAGGCAGAGGAGGACCTTGAAAGCCTGGGCGCTGATATCTGCGCCGTGCTGGACGATGCCATCGCCGCGTACAACACCATGCGCGCCACTGAGGGCGAGCGTCTGGCCGCTGACATCTCCGGTCGCCTCGACACCATCGAGACACTCACCGGCGAGGTGGAGCGCCGCTCACCCGAGACCGTGCGCGAATACCGCGAGCGCCTGACCGCGCGCATGCAGGAGGTGCTGCAAAGCGCCACCATCGACGAAGCGCGCATCCTCACCGAGGCCGCCATCTATGCCGACAAGGTCGCCGTGGATGAGGAAACGGTGCGCCTGCGCTCTCATGTGGCGCAGCTGCGCAGTATGCTGGCCTCCGACGAGCCGATGGGCCGCAAGATGGACTTCCTCATCCAGGAGGTCAACCGCGAGAGCAACACCATCGGATCGAAGTGCAGCGACGTTTCCATTGCCCGCGATGTCATCGCC
Organism: uncultured Oscillibacter sp.; assembly: GCA_964411575.1. Taxonomy (GTDB): domain Bacteria; phylum Bacillota; class Clostridia; order Oscillospirales; family Oscillospiraceae; genus Hominicoprocola. The sequence continues at coordinate 5,343 of CAYPLM010000018.1, forward strand.
CTCAAGGCCGAGGTCGAGAAGATACGCGAGCAGGTGCAGAACATCGAGTGAGGCGTGCATGAAGCTCATCAACATCGGCTTCGGCAGCCTTGTCAGCGCCGAGCGTGTGCTGGCGGTGGTTGCGCCGGATTCTGCGCCCATCAAGCGCCTCGTGCAGGAGTCGCGTGAGCGCGGCATGCTCATCGACGCCACCTATGGGCGCAAGACCGCGTCCGTGTTCATCATGGACTCTGACCATGTCGTGCTCTCGGCGCTCTCGGTGGAGAAGCTGAGCGGGCGGTTGGGGCTTGAAAACTTTACTGTGGAGGATGACCTATGACAGGCAAGACCTTTATTATCTCCGGCCCGTCCGGCGTCGGCAAGAGCACCGTGCTGCGGGAGCTGCTCGCCGGGCGTGACGATCTTTACTTCTCCGTTTCCGCCACCACGCGCGCACCGCGCGAGGGCGAGGTGGACGGCGTGCACTACCATTTCATCAGCGTCGACCGCTTCCAGAGCCTCATTCAGCAGGACGCGCTGCTGGAATACGCCGAGTATGTCGGCAATTTCTACGGCACGCCCAAGCGCTTTGTCGACGAGGCGATGCAGCAGGGGAAGGACGTCATCCTCGACATTGAGGTGCAGGGCGCCATTCAGGTTTGCAGCAAGCGTCCGGACGTGGTGCGCATCTTCATCGCGCCGCCGTCGTGGAAGGCGCTGGAGGAGCGGCTGGTTGGCCGCGGCACTGACAGCATGGAGAAGATTCAAAAGCGCCTTGTGCGCGCCAAGGTCGAGCTGCAAACCGCCTCGACCTATGATTACTTTGTTGTCAACGACACCGTGGAAAACGCGGTGCGCGAGATCAACGCCATCATGCTCGCCGAGCACTGCAAGCCCGCCGAGCGCATGAAGATTTTAAATCAGTAAAATTATCGCCGAAAGGCAGAACGGAAGGTTGATTCCTATGATGCTCTATCCCGCCATGAACACGCTCACCAAGCAGATCCCCAACCGCTATTTGCTCGTCAATGTGGTTGCCCGCCGCGCCCGCCAGATCTCTGAGGCTGCCGAGCTTGAAGGCCAGCCCATCATCGAAAAGCCCGTTACCACCGCGATCTGCGAGGTCGCCGACGGCAAGATCTCCAGCGGCGACATCGACACCCGCATCCTCAAATAAAAACGACTGCCTGAAAGGGGGGAGAGTGCCCGATGGAACAGCTTGTGGCCGGTGTGGCGCTCTCCGGCGTTCCCTACAGCGCCGATAAGCTGTACTCCTACCGCGCGCCGGAGGGGATTGTGCCCGGTATGCGTGTGAGCGTCCCATTTGGGCTCAGCAACCGCAGCAGTGAGGGCTTTGTGCTCACGCTCACTGCTGCCGGTGCGGGCGAGGAGACTGCGCGGCTGAAAATGCCGTTTGCCGTGCTCGACGAGACGCCGCTGCTGGGCGAAGAGGGGCTGCGCCTTGTCCGTTGGATGAAGGCGCGCTACTTCTGCACCTATTACGACGCACTGCGCACCGTGCTCCCCGCCGGAGTGTGGTATCGCTACCGCGAGACGTATCGCCTGCGCGAGGGGACGGATGCGGAGGCGGCGCTCTCCGCCCTGCGCCCCGGCAGCACAGAGGATGCGCTGCTGCGCGCCGTGTGCACTGCAGGGGAGCTGTCGCTCGATGCCCTGCGCGAAAACGGAGGCGAGAAAACCGCGCGCGCGCTTGCCGCGCTGGTCAGAGACGGCGTTTTGGAGCGGCGGGTCGAGCAGAAGCAGCGCGTGGCAGACAAAACTGTGCGCATGGTCTCGCTTGCATATTCGCCGGAGGAGGCCGCGCGCGTGCTCAAGCGCACGCCGCAGCGCGCCGCCGTGCTGGATATGCTCCGCTCCGTGGGCACGGTCGAGGCGTCGGAGCTCTGCTATTATACCGGCGCTTCCATGCGCACGTTGCGCGGCATGGAGAAGGCCGGTGTCATCGTTTTTACCGAAAAGGAGCAGCTGCGTGTTCCGCCGCGCGCGGCCTCAGCTCCCGCTGCGCCCATCGTGCTCAACGCTGGGCAGCAGGCTGCCTTTGACGGACTCAACGCGCTGCTCCACAGCGCTTCCCCGCGCCCCGCGCTGCTGCATGGCGTCACTGCCAGCGGAAAAACGCAGGTGTACATCTGCCTGATCGAGCAGGCGCTCGCCATGGGAAAAACGGCGCTGCTGCTTGTGCCGGAGATCGCGCTCACGCCGCAGATGCTTTCCAAATTCACGGCTTACTTCGGCAGCGACGTGGTCATGCTGCACTCGGCGCTTCCGCTGAGCGAGCGCTACGACCAGTGGAAGCGCATCCGCCGGGGCGAGGTGCGCATCGTGCTGGGCACACGCTCTGCGGTGTTTGCGCCGCTGCGCGAGCTGGGGCTGATCATCCTCGATGAGGAGCAGGAGGGCAGCTACCAGAGCGAGCAGTCTCCGCGCTATCATGCGCGCGAGGTGGCGCTGTTTCGTGCCTCGCAGCAGCATGCGCTGCTGCTGCTCGGTTCCGCCACGCCCACGGTGGAAACGGCCTATTATGCGCGCAGTGGGCGCTATAAAGTATTTTATCTTTACAATCGTTACAACGCAAAGGCTCTCCCGCAGGTGCACATTGCCGACCTGCGCGAGGAGCTGCGAAACGGCAACGACAGCGGGATTAGTGCCGTGCTGCGCGCCGAGCTTGCAGAAAACCTTGCGCGCGGTGAGCAGAGCATCCTCTTTCTCAACCGGCGCGGCAGTAGCCGCATGCTGCTTTGCGGCGAATGCGGGCAGGCGCCTGAGTGTCCGCGCTGCAGCGTGCCGATGACCTATCACTCCGCCAACCGCCGCCTCATGTGCCACTACTGCGGCCATTCTGAGCCGCTGCACGAGCGCTGCGCCTGCGGCGGGCTGCTGCGGCCGGTGGGCGTGGGTACGCAGCGCGTGGAGGAAGAGCTGCACGCGTGCTTTCCCCAGGCGGACGTGCTGCGCATGGATGCCGACACCGTCACCCCCGCGCATGGTCATGCCGAGCTTCTGCGCCGCTTCGTGCAGGAGCGCATTCCCATCCTCCTTGGCACGCAGATGGTAGCCAAGGGACTGGACTTTGAAAATGTGACGCTGGTGGGCGTGCTTGCCGCTGACCAGTCGCTCTATGTTGAAAACTATCACGCCGCTGAGCGCACCTTCAGTCTGCTTACGCAGGTCGTGGGACGTGCCGGGCGGGGCGAGAAGCAGGGACGAGCCGTTTTGCAGACCTACTCGCCCGAAAATGACGTCATCCGCGCCGCAGCTGCGCAGGATTACGAGGCGTTTTACGCCGCCGAGCTGCGTTACCGCCGCGCGCGGCGCTACCCGCCCTTCGCTGATCTCTATACGATCACCGTTACCGGCGGAGAGGAGGGCCGCGTGCTGCGCGCCGCGCAGACGCTTGCCGAGGCGCTTCGCTATGCGGTCGCCCAACGCGAGGCGCTGCGCCCGCTGGAAATCGAGGTGCTCGGCCCCGCGCCTTTGCCCGTGGTGCGCGTCAACAATCGATATCGTTACCGTGTGTTCCTCGTCGGCGGGAGTGACACGGCGCTGCGCCGTCTGACGGCAGAGTTTTTGCAGGCGTTTTCCGCCCGGCGCGAAAATCGCGGGCTCGATGCCTTTGCCGACTGCAATTCCCTTGAGTAAACGACAAATACCGCGCCGTTTTTTGCCGCGCGCGGCGTATGATAGGAGAGAAAGATCATGGCTATTCGAAACATTGTGGAACGGGGAGACCCCTGTCTTGAAAAAATCTGCCGCCCCGTCACCGACTTTAACCAGCGTCTGCACACCCTGCTCGACGACATGGCCGAAACGCTTATGGAGTCTGGCGGCGTGGGGCTTGCCGCGCCGCAGGTGGGCATCTTGCGCCGCGTCTGCCTTGTGATCGACAGCGAGGATGAGATCATCGAGCTCATCAACCCCAAGATCATCAAGGCTGAGGGCGAGCAGACTGGGCTGGAGGGCTGCCTGAGCATCCCCGGACGCTACGGCGTCGTCACGCGCCCCTACACTGTACGCGTGCGTGCGCAGGATCGCTACGGCGACTTTTTTGAGGTGGAGGACGAGGAGCTCACTGCCCGCTGCTTCTGCCATGAGATCGACCATCTTGACGGCGTGATGTACACGGCGCACTGCGACCATCTGCTCACTGACGAGGAGCTTGAGCAGTACCTTGCCGAGCACGGGGAGGACGACGAATGAGGATCGTCTACATGGGCACGCCCGCGTTCGCCGTGCCGCCGCTGCGGCAGCTGGTGGAGGACGGGCACGAGGTGTGCGGCGTTTTCACACAGCCGGACAAGCCCAAAAATCGCGGGATGAAGCTCACCGTCAGCCCCGTAAAGGAATATGCCTTGACACAAAATATCCCGGTTTTTCAGCCTGTCACCATGCGTGACGGCGAGGCGCTGCGCCTTTTGCAGCAGCTTGCACCCGAGCTTGTGGTGGTGGCGGCATACGGAAAGATCTTGCCCGAGGAGATGCTTGCCCTGCCAAAGTACGGCTGCATCAACATCCATGGCTCGCTGCTGCCGAAGTACCGCGGCGCAGCGCCGGTGAACTGGGCCATCCTCAACGGGGAGCGCGAGACCGGTATCACCATGATGTATATGGCAAAGGAGTGCGACGCGGGTGACATCATCTCACTCTATCCCACGTTCATCGGCGCGCAGGAGGATGCCGCTGCGCTGATGGACAGGCTCTCGCTTCTGGGGGCGCAGGCGCTGCGCGAAACGTTGGCCGCCATCGAAAACGGCACGGTAAAGCGCACGCCGCAAGACGCCGCACAGGCGACCCACGCCCCTATGCTCAGCCGTGCTCTCTCTCCCGTCGACTGGACGCGTCCGGCGCAAACACTTGCAGATCAGGTGCGCGGCCTTGCCCCCTGGCCCTGCGCCGTGGCGCAGTTGGAGGGCAAGCCTCTTAAGCTCTGGCGCGCCGAGGCAGTGGAGGAGGGTGGCCTTGCTGCAGGCGCGATGCGTGCGGACAAGCGTGGGCTGCTGGTCGGCTGCGGCGACGGAAATGCGCTGCTGGTCACCGAGCTGCAGGCTGAGGGCGGCAAGCGCATGGCTGCGGCGGACTATCTGCGCGGGCATCCGCTGAAATCGGAGCAGTGATATGGCAAACGCAAGAGAAACGGCGCTTTTTGTGCTTGTCGCCTGCCGCCGGGACGATGCATGGGTCGATGGCGCGCTCAAGCATGCCCTGCGCCGCAGCGGGCTGGATGCGCGCGACCGTGCGCTGTGCACGCAGCTTGCCTACGGCGTGACGCAGTACCGGCTGCTGCTTGACGCGCACCTTGACCGCTGCCTTAAAAACGGTGTGCGCAAAACCGAGCCGCTGCTGCTGGACATCCTGCGTTTGGGCGCGTATCAGATCCTCTGCATGGATCGCATTCCCGTCAGCGCCGCCGTCAACGAGGCGGTGGAGATGGCCAAGGCGCACCGGCTTGCGCACGCCGCAGGCATGGTCAACGGCGTGCTGCGCAGTGTGGCGCGGCGGAAGGGCGAAGCGCTTTCCTTCCGCGACGACACACAGCGCCTGAGCATTGAGACAAGCCACCCCCGCTGGCTCGTCGAGCGCGTGATGGCGCTTCTGGGCGCGGAGGAGGCCGAGCGCTTCCTGCGCGCAAACAACGACCCTGCGCCCATGACGGTGCAGGTCAATCCCCTGAAAACTGACGCGGCGGGGCTTCTGGCCGCGTGGCAGCGCGAGGGCGTGAGCGCTTCGGCGCATCCATGGCTGCCGGGCTGCTTCACCGTGACCGGCACGGGTGACCTTGAGGCGCTCGAGAGCTTTCAGCGTGGGCTTTTCACCGTGCAGGACGCGTCGGCAAGGCTGGCGGCGCTGGCGGCGGCTCCAAAGCCGGGCGAGCGCGTGATCGACGTGTGCGCCGCGCCGGGCGGAAAGAGCTTTGCCATGGCCATGGCGATGGAAAACCGCGGCAGCATCCTCTCCTGCGACATGGAGGAGCACAAGCTGCGCCTTTTGGAGCTGGGGGCGCAGCGCCTTGGCGTTGACATCCTGACGGCTCGTCTTGCTGACGGCCGTGTGAACGACCCTGCGCTCAACGAGAGCGCAGACGTGGTTCTGTGCGACGTGCCCTGCTCGGGGCTTGGCATCCTGCGCAAAAAGCCGGATATCCGCTGGCGCTCGGCGCAGGACGCGGCGGCGCTGCCCGGGCTGCAGCGCGCGATTTTAAACAACGCTTCACGCTATGTCCACCCCGGCGGCACGCTGGTGTACTCCACCTGCACCATCCTGCCCGAGGAAAACGAGGGCGTGAGCCACGCCTTCCTGGCGGATCACCCTGATTTCACCTGTGAAGTGATATCACTTGACATAGAAACTGATTTCAATGTTTTTGACGAGCTTACCCTCTGGCCGCAGCGCCACGGGGCTGACGGCTTTTACATCTGCCGCATGAAAAGGAGACAGGCATGACCGACATGAGATCGATGACGCCGCAGGAGCTTGCCGATGTGCTCCACGCGATGGGCGAGCCGGCATTCCGCGCCAAGCAGCTTTTTTTGTGGCTGCATCGCGGCGCGCGCAGCTTCGACGAGATGGAAAACCTGCCCCGTGCGCTGCGTGAAAAGCTGGCGCAGGAGTATGCACTCGACGTGCCGCGTGTAGCGCGTCGGCAGGAGTCGCGGCTCGACGGTACCATCAAGTACCTCTGGGAGCTTGCCGACGGCAACTGCATCGAAACGGTGCTCATGTCCTACCACCACGGCAACACCGTGTGCATTTCCTCTCAGGTGGGCTGCCGCATGGGCTGCAAGTTCTGCGCCTCCACCATCGCCGGAAAGGTGCGCGACCTTACGGCGGCGGAAATGCTCGACCAGGTGATCTTCACGCAGCTCGATTCCGGCCGCGTGATCTCCAACATCGTGCTCATGGGCATCGGTGAGCCGCTGGATAACCGCGAAAATGTGCTGCGCTTTTTGCAGCTTGTCAACCACCCCGATGGGCTGAATATCGGCATGCGGCACATTTCACTGTCCACCTGCGGTGTGGTGCCGGGCATCGACGCGCTGGCGGAGGAAAACCTTCAGCTCACGCTCTCCGTCTCGCTCCACGCGCCCGACAGCGAAACGCGCAGCCGCATCATGCCCGTCAACCGCGCCTACGACGTGGAGGAGCTGTTTGCCGCCTGTCATCGCTACTTTAAAAAGACCGGTCGGCGTATTTCGTTTGAGTACGCGATGATTGACGGCATCAACGACCACGACTGGCAGGCCGACCTGCTGGCAAAAAAAATCCACGGCATGCCGGGACATGTCAACCTCATCCCGCTCAATGACGTGGTGGAAAGCGAATTTAAGCCCAGCTGCCGCGTGGCAGCGTTCCAGGCGCGGCTGGAGTCTCACGGGTTGACGGCCACCGTACGCCGCAGCCTCGGCGGGGATATCGACGCATCCTGCGGCCAGCTTCGGCGCAAGGAGCTGCAGGAAAGGGAGGGAAGCGCGCTATGATCGTTTGCGGCATCACTGACACCGGGCTGCACCGGCGGGAAAATCAGGACCGCTATGCAGCAGATGTGCTGCCCGGCGGCTTTACTGCCGCTGTGGTATGCGACGGTATGGGCGGGGCAAACGCCGGTTCCGTGGCAAGCTCGCTCGCCGTGGAGACCTACATGGCACAGCTGCGCGAAGGGCTTCACGCGGATATGACGGATGAGCAGCTTCGCGCGCTCATCGCCGCGTGCATTGCTGCCGCCAACGCTGTGGTGTTTCGCCGCGCGGCGGAGGATCCCGCCTGCGAGGGCATGGGCACCACGCTTGTTTCCGCGCTCGTGCGCGAAAACGGCGAGGCCGTGATCGCAAATGTGGGCGACAGCCGCGCCTACCACCTCGCGTCCGAGGGTATCACGCGCGTCACACGTGACCACTCGGTGGTCGAGGATCTGATCACGCAGGGACGCATCACCGAGGAGGAGGCGCGCTGCCACCCCAACCGCAACCTCATCACCCGCGCGCTCGGCACGGACGAGCAGACGGCGTGCGACGTGTACGGCGTTTCTCTTGCGCCCGGAGAGCTGCTGCTGCTGTGCTCGGATGGGCTGGTGATCACGTTGCGCAGCGAGGAGATGCTCTCGTGCGTGCGCGGAGGGGAGAGCCTGCCCTCAGCGCTCAAAGCGCTCATCGCCGGTGCGCGTGAGCACGGCGCGCCGGACAACGTGACCGCCGTGCTGATCCAGAATCTGTAGGAAGGAGGGAGCCATTCATGCTTGACCCTATGATCGGCAAAATGCTGGACAACCGCTATGAGATCCTCGAGCTCATCGGCAGCGGCGGCATGGCCCATGTGTACAAGGCCAAGTGCCACCGCCTCAACCGTATGGTCGCGGTGAAGGTGCTCAAAAGCGACCTCGCGCAGGACGCTGAGTTCCGCCGCCGCTTCCGCGACGAATCACAGGCCGTCGCCATGCTCTCTCACCCCAATATCATGACTATTTACGACGTGTCGCGCAGTGAGACCGAGTATATCGTCATGGAGCTGATCGACGGTATTACCCTCAAGCAATATATGGAGCGGCGCGGCCAGCTCAACTGGCGCGAAGCGCTCCACTTTATCACGCAGATCATGCGCGGGCTGCGCCATGCCCACTCGCGCGGCATCGTGCACCGTGACATCAAGCCGCAGAACATCATGGTGCTGCGTGACGGCAGCATCAAGGTGACTGATTTCGGCATTGCCTGCCTTTCCAACAAGGCGCAGACCATGACGCAGGAGGCGCTGGGCTCGGTGCACTATATCTCGCCCGAGCAGGCCAAGGGCAACCCGCCTGACGCGCGCTCGGACATCTACAGCGCCGGTGTGGTGCTCTACGAAATGCTCACCGACCGTCTGCCCTTTGAGGGCGACTCGGCGGTGGCGGTGGTGCTGCAGCACCTTTCCAGCGTGCCGCTCACTCCGCGCGAGATCAACCCCGAGGTGCCCGAGGCGCTCGAGCGCATCTGTATGAAGGCTATGGCCTCCGACATCGAAAAGCGTTATCCCACCGCCGATGCCATGCTCGCCGACCTGGAGGAGTTCCGCAAGAATCCGGAGGTGGAGCTCGACTTTACCGTGGAGGACGTGCGCGGACGTGAGCGCGCCGACGAGCCGACCCAGGCAGTGGGCATCAAGCGTCCGCTTCCTGCCAAGGAGCCGGAGGAGGACGAGGCTGACGAGGCCGACCACCGCTGGCAGAAGGGCATTCTCATCGCGGGCGTTCTGGTGCTGGCGGCGGTGGTGGTGTTCGGACTGGGCAAGCTGATCATGAAGAGCTTCCCCAGGGAGACGCCGGTCGTGGAGTACACCGTGCCCAGTCTTTTGGGTCAAACCGTGGAGGAGGCGCAGCAGCAGCTCGCCGTCGACGGAGTATTTACCGTGGTGCAGATCGGCTCGCGCGCAAGTGACGAGTATCCGGCCGGGCAGATTCTGGAGCAGTCGCCCTCGGCGCAGCGTAAGGTGCGCATCGGGCAGGAGATCTCCGTGTTTGTCAGCACGGGCGTGCGCACGGAGAACATGATCAACATCTGCGGCCTGGAATACCGCAACGGACAGATCATGCTCGACCGGCTCGAGCTGGGGCTCGATTCAAGCGACGTGCGCTACGAGTTCCACGACACGGTGCCCTCGGGCTGCATCATCCGCACGGAGCCCACAGAGGGCGAGCAGCTGCATGAGGGCGACGCGATTGTGCTGTACGTCAGCCAGGGCGCTGAGCCAAAGCCTGTACAGGTTCCTGCCTTTACAGGTATGATGGCCAATGCGCTCAGCGAGGCCTGCGCCAATGCGGGGCTCACGCGCGGCGATATCACCCGACGCTTTGACGCGGCTCCCGCCGGAACGGTGATCGACCAGAGCATTGCGCCCCTTTCCGTGGTCGACGAGGGAACAGTAATCACCTTTGTCGTCAGCGACGGACCGGAGGAGCAGCCCGTCACGCCTGAGGAATCGGGAGACGGCGGCGAAGCGCCGCTTCCGGGAGAGGGGCAGACCTGATGCAGGGGCGGATCATCAAAGCGCTTAGCGGCTTCTACTATGTTGACACGCCCGAGGGCGTGGTGGCCTGCCGCGCGCGGGGCAAATTCCGCCGCGCTGGGCTTTCGCCGCTGGTGGGCGACATGGCGGAGATCACCGTGCTGCCCGGCGGCGAGGGCGTGGTAGAGCAGCTTGCCGAGCGGCACAACGCCTTTGAGCGCCCCGCCGTGGCCAATCTCGACCTCCTGGTGCTGCTGGCCTCGGCGGCCATCCCGCGCACCGACCCGTTTCTCATCGACCGCATGTGCGCCGTGGCGGCGCTCAAGGGCTGCGGCGTGCTGCTGTGCCTGAACAAATGCGACCTCGACCCGGCCGACGCGCTGTTTGACTGCTACACTGCCTCAGGCATCCCCACGCTGCGCGTGAGCGCAGCCACGGGCGAGGGCGTGGAGGCGCTGCGCGCTGCACTCGCGGGCAAAACAGCGGCCTTCACCGGAAATTCCGGCGTGGGAAAATCCAGCCTTCTCAATGCGCTTGCGCCGCAGCTGGCGCTGAAAACCGGCGAGGTGAGCACGGCGCTCGGGCGCGGACGGCACACCACGCGCCATGTGGAGCTCTTCCGTCTGGACAACGGCGCGCAGATCATGGACACGCCCGGCTTTTCCTCCTTTGAAAGCGAAGGGCTCGACCTCGAGCTCAAGCGCCGCCTGCCGGAGACCTTCGTGGAGTTTGCGCCATACCTGGGGCAGTGCCGCTTTTTGGGGTGCAGCCACACGCGGGAAAAGGGCTGCGCCGTGCTTGAGGCCGTGCGCCGGGGCGAAATCCAGACGTCGCGCCACGCAAGCTATCTGCGCCTCTACGAGGAACTCAAGCCGCTCAGGGAGTGGCAGGAGAAGAAATAGATCACGTTGCCTCTCTCTTTGGAAAGGGGCAGCATGTCGAAGTCCCCGTCATTCCGAGCCAGTGCTCACACTGGCGTGGGAATCCGCATTCCCCATGTTGGATGGATTCGGAAACGTAGGAAAAGAACGGATTGCCACACCAGTGACATTGAGCACTTACTTCGCAATGACGGTTTTTGACAGTCTCAGCGGCGCCAGCAGATTTTTGACAGGAATCCTCTCTCCCTTTGGAGAGAGGATTTTTTGCTGAAAAATGCGCGCAGGGAGCGTGATTCTTCTTGACATATCACGATGGATGTGCGATACTAAGGAAAATCCGATAGATGTACCCATGTAGGCAGAAAACGGCCGGGCTGGTACCCCGACCGTTCTCTATAAAGGAGAGCGCCGGTGTCGGCGAGCCCCCACAGCACTATGATACCGGCTTTCTCCAAAAAAATCAACACTTGGAGAGAAAAAACATGAAAAAGAACAAGCTTCTTGCCCTGCTCCTCGCCCTCGCTCTGTCCCTTTCCCTGTGTGCCTGCGCGGAAAAGCCCGCTGAAAAGGTGGAGCTGACCGTGTTCGCCGCCGCCTCCCTGCAGGAAACGCTCACCACGCTCGGCGAGCAGTACATGGCCGCGCACGACAACGTGACCATCGTCTTCAACTTCGACTCCTCCGGAACGCTCAAAACGCAGATCCAGGAGGGCGCCGTGGCGGACGTATTCATTTCCGCCGGACAAAAGCAGATGAATCAGCTCGATATCACCGCCGACGCCTCGGTGAACACCGAGGGGCTGGACTGCGTGCTCGGCGGCACGCGCTTTGACCTTCTCGAAAACAAGGTCGCGCTGGCCGTCCCCGAGGGGAACCCTGCGGGCATCGAGAGCTTCGACCAGCTTGCGCTCCTGCTTGCCAGCGCGCTCGAGCAGGACAAGGTGCTCCTCGCCATCGGCAATGAGGATGTGCCCGTGGGGCAGTATACGCAGAAAATTTTTGACTGCTACGCTCTGCACGAGCAGACGATGGCAGACGCAGGCAAGCTGACCTATGGCAACAACGTCAAGGAGGTCACCACGCAGGTCAGTGAGGCCGCAGTGGACTGCGGCATCATCTACCAGACCGACGCGTTCTCTGCGGGCCTCACCGTGGTAGACACCGCCACCGCCGAGATGTGCGGGCAGGTGATCTACCCTGCGGCGGTGCTCAAGGGCTCTGCGCATGCCGACGAGGCCAAAGCATTCCTCGACTACCTCACCACCGATGAAGCCGACGCCGTGTTCGAGGCCGTGGGCTTCACGCCCATGGCCTAACGGCGCACACAATAGGGGGCATGGACCGGTCGGTCTTTGCCGGCAGAAGGAAGTGACAGAATGGACTGGTTCCCGCTCTATAACTCGCTGCGCATCGCGCTCATCAGCACGGTGATCATCTTTTTCGTCGGCATTTTTTCCGCGTACTACATTGCCAAAGCACCGCGCGTGCTCAAGGGCGTGTTGGACGTGGTGCTCACGCTGCCGCTGGTGCTGCCGCCCACGGTGGTGGGCTATCTTCTGCTGCGCGTGCTGGGGCCAAAGCGCGTTGTGGGCGCGTGGGTGCTTGCGCATTTCGGCGTGCGGCTGACCATGACGTGGTGGTCGGCCATCTTCGCCACCGCCGTGGTCATCTTTCCACTGATGTACCGCACGGCGCGCGGCGCGTTTGAGTCGTTCGACGAAACGTTGGCCTATTCAGCGCAGAGCCTCGGTCTGTCCAACACCTATATTTTCTGGCGCATCCGCATGCCGAACTGCCGCCAGGGCATCATGGCGGGGACGGTGCTTGCCTTCGCCCGTGCGCTGGGCGAGTACGGCGCGACAAGCATGATCGCCGGGTACACCCCCGGCCGCACCGCCACCATCTCCACCACCGTCTACCAGCTCTGGCGCACCAATGACGATGCGCTGGCTTTCCGCTGGGTGCTGGTGAACATAGCCATTTCGTTTGTGGTGCTGCTGGCGGTGAACCTGTTGGAAAAGAGGAGGCGCTGAGATGTCGATCCTCGTGGATATCGAAAAAACGCTGGGCGCGTTCTCGCTCAGGGTCAGTTTCTGTGCCGAAAATGAGACGCTGGCGCTGCTCGGCGCGTCCGGCTGCGGCAAAAGCATGACGCTCAAGTGCATCGCCGGCATCGAGCGCCCCGACCGTGGGCGCATCGTTGTTGACGGCGTGGCGCTGTTTGACGCGGAAAAGAAGATCGACCTGCCGCCGCAGCAGCGGCACGTGGGGCTGATGTTTCAAAACTACGCGCTGTTTCCCAATATGACGGTGC
>CAYPLM010000019.1:0-14725 GCA_964411575.1 uncultured Oscillibacter sp.
TACCACGCTTCCGCGCAATTATCAAGAGCGAATTCGACTGCTTGCCATTTTCTCCGCACATGCGGGAAGGCGGGAGAAAATTACCGAATCTGCAAAACCCGCAGGGGACGGCGCTCACGATGTCTCGTGCGTTACAGATTTGTACCAGCGGAACAAAAAATCGTCATTGCCACGCCAGTGACCGATGTCACTGGCGTGGCAATCCGTTTTCTTCGTCCCTGCGTATCGTTCCGGGTACGCAGGGGACGCGGATTGCCGCACCAGTCTGACTTACTTCGCAATGACGGTTACAAGTTCCTCTCGGAAGATCTGCGACGCAGTACCAGGGGTGGGCGTCGAGGCGCCGCCCCCTACAAATGGGGAGAAACGTGCGTAAAACCAGCAGGGGACGGCGCCCACAACAGAGCGCGTGGCAGACCTGCGGCGTTTCGTGCGGATGGGACAAAAGTCGGCGTAAACGCCAAAATTTCCTCTTGTGAATGCGGCGCAGAGATGGTACAATGACGCAGAGAATTCGTTACAGAGAGAAAAGGAAACACCGGCATGAAAAAGAAAAAAGCAATACTGCTCACATGCCTTGCCGTACTGCTGCTTCTGGCGCTGAGCGCCTGCGCGTATATCCAGTCCAAGCTCGACAAGATCAACAAGGAGCCCGAGGTGATCGACGTCATCGAGCCGGCACAGGAGAACTTTGAGGTGGACAAGCCCGAGGAGATCCCGCCCGAGGCGGTGGAGCTGGAGCCGGAGGAGGTGGACTGGAGCGAGATCGAGCCCTTCTTTGACGACAAACTGCTCAACATTCTTCTCGTCGGACAGGATCGCCGCGAGGGGCAGGGGCGGCAGCGCTCAGACTCGATGATCCTTTGCAGCATCAATCCGGAAACCGGGAAAATTTCGATGATTTCCTTTCTGCGCGACCTGTATGTGCAGATCCCCGGCGGCTATTCCGACAACCGCCTCAACGTCGCCTACGCTTTCGGCGGCTTCCCGTTGCTCACCGACACACTATACACCAACTTCGGTGTGACGGTGGACGGCTGCTTTGAGGTGGACTTTTCAGGCTTTCGCAGCGTGATCGACATCCTCGACGGCGTGGATGTTACGCTCAGCGCCGCAGAGGCCAGGGTCGTGGGCGTGGGCGAGGAGAAAGGGGAGTACCACCTTGACGGCACGGCGGCGCTCAGGTATGCGCGCATTCGAAAGCTCGACAGCGACTTTGGAAGGACACAGCGCCAGCGCAAGGTGCTCTCCGCGCTCTTTAAGAAGTTTGGGCAGGCGGACACGGCAGACCTGATGCGTCTGCTTGATGAGATTTTGCCCTACCTGACCACCGACATGACCAACACGCAGATCATGCTTCTGGCCGCAAAGTGCATCCCACTGCTTGCAAACGCCGAGCTTTCCAGCTACCGCGTCCCCGCGGACGATGCGTTCCGCTATGCCTCCATCCGTGGCATGTCGGTCGTGCTGCCCGACCTTGATAAGATCCGCGACGACCTCGTCAACGAGTATCTCCCCTTCAAGAGGGAGAAGCCCTGACGGCATATACGCCATCATAACACACAAAGCGTATGCTTTTTTAAAAAAACATCCGTTTTTGTTTTGATAGTAGACGCATAATTTCTACTGAATTTAACGGGAAAGTGGTTGCATTCGTTGAACCGGTATGATACAATGCAGAAAAACCTGTTCATCCGCGCGGGGCGTCATGCTCCGCGAAGTAGTCCTGCGCGAAAAAATGGCGGTCGGATGGCCGTCCCGGCACAGCAGGAACGCACGTTTGTGCAATAGGAGAGAGAAAGTATGGAGCAATATTCGGTGCTGATGTCCGTTTATCACAAGGAACAGCCAGAGCACTTTGACACCGCCGTGCGCAGCATGCTCGAGCAGACAGTGCCCACGGACGACTTTGTGATCGTGTGTGACGGGCCGCTGACAGATGAGCTGGACGCGGTTTTGGAAAGGCTGGTTGCTGAGGCACCCGATACGATCCATCCGCTTCGGCTGGAGAAAAATGTGGGCATCGGCATGGCTGCGAACATCGGGCTGAAGGCGTGCCGGCACGATCTGGTCGCAAAGATGGACGCAGACGACATTTCGCTTCCGGACCGCTGTGCGCGCCAGCTGGCACTTTTTGCGCAGGAGCCCGCGCTTGTCATCTGCGGCGGGTATATCGAGGAATTTGAGCAGGACCCGGCGCAGCCCTTTGACATGCGCGTCGTGCCGCAGAGCAGCGAGGAGATCTTCCGCATGGGACGGCGGCGTCAGCCGTTCAACAACATGACGGTGATGTACCGGCAGAGCGCGGTGTGGGCAGTAGGCGGCTACAGCGACCTGCGCCGAAACGAAGACTTTGACCTTTACGCCCGTCTGATGGCCGCCGGATATCAGGGCGCAAACCTGCCGGTCGTGCTTGTCAAGGCCAGAGTGGACAGGGATGCCCATCGGCGGCGCAAGGGGATGGACACGCTTAAAGGCTGTGTGCACTCCCGTTATCGGGCATACAAGGCGGGGTACGCAAGCCTTTTCGACCTCTGCTACTGTGTGGCGGGGCAGCTGCTGGTGGTGCTTTGTCCGGGGAAGGTGCAGCAGTGGATCTATTCCAGCCTGTTCCGGACCCCATGCAGCACAGACAGCACGTCTTCCCCTGCCGAGGAGAAGACGGAGTATGCAGATACTGCCCCGTGACGCGGGCGGAACATTTGGAGGGGAGCGCAGGATGCAGAAAAGAAGCGCCCTCTCAGGAACGAGGCTTTGATCGATGGAAGAGGCGACCGGCCTGAGACGTCGGCACCAGCTGGTGCTGCTGGAGATGCTCAGGGAGCTTGACCGTATCTGCAAAAAGCACGACATTCCCTATATGCTCTTCGCCGGGACGGCGCTGGGCGCGCAGCGGCACGGCGGCTTTGTCCCCTGGGACGACGATCTGGACGTGATCCTGCTGCGCCCGGCCTATGAGAGGCTTTTGCTTGCCGCGCCGCAGGAGCTTGACGGAAGATACTTCCTGCAGCGGGAGTTTTCCGAGCACTGGCCCATGTTTTTTTCCAAGCTGCGCTGCAACGGGACGGCCTGCATGGAAAAATTCCGCCCCAGAGACCCGCTGATGCATCAGGGTGTGTATATTGATATCTTCCCTTGTGACGCGCTTTCGGACAGCGCAGCGCTGCGCGGGCTGCAATTTGCGGCGGCCAGGCTGGTGGTCGCGCATGCGCTGGACGCGCGGGGGTATCTGACGGACAGCCGCGCGAAAAAGGCGGCCATGGCGCTCAGCCGCCCGCTGCCGGCAAAGCGGCTGCACCGGTTTGCCATGCAGCGCCGCGCGGAGGGCACGCAGAGGGTGCACTCCTTTTTTGGCGCGTCCTCGCGCTACGAAAAGAGCGTCTATCCCCGGCAGTGGTTTGAAGAGACAGTGCTCTGCCCTTTTGAGGACGGGCAGTTTCCCGTCTCGGCGCACAACGAGGCGCTGCTCACGCAGCTCTACGGTGACTGGCGGCGCATCCCCACGCCGGAGGAGCGCGCCTGTAAGCAGCACGGACAGATTGTAGACCTTGAGCACTCGTGGGAGCGGTATCTGGAACAGCAGAAAAGCATGGAGATCTGCACCTACAGCCGGAGCATACGGTGAGGCGGAGGATGGGAGAAAAGGAGAAGCGTATGGAACGAGTAGAGGTCGTCTGCGTCACGATGGGGCAGAGGGACTTTTCCAGGGTCGAGCAGATGAATCTTTCGGGTGACGCCGTTTTTGGAAACCAGGCGGACACCTACCGCAGAGACGTGCTCGAGCACAACGGACACACGGTAAGCATGATCACGACGCAAACGTGCGGCGTAGGCATCAACCGCAACCTTGCCCTGCTGCACGCCACTGGCGATATTCTGCTGCTGGCAGACGACGACATCCACTATGCCGACGGCTATGAAGAGGGCGTGCGGCGCGCCTACGAGCAGCACCCCGATGCGGACATGATCATCTTCTCAATGGACATTACGCAAAACGGAAGGGTCATCCGGCAGGTCAAAAATCGGGACGGTCGGCTGCGGCTGTACCGCGCCCTGCGCTACGGTACCTGTGTGTGCTCGATCCGCAGGGAGAGCCAGCGACGGGCGAATATCTGGTTTTCTACGGAATTCGGCGGGGGCACGAAGTACGCGCACGGCGAGGACACGATTTTTATCCGGGACGCGTTTCGGCGCGGACTGCGGGTGTACACCAGCAGCTTTTGCCTGGGCGCATGCGCAAAGGACACGTCCACCTGCTTTCACGGCTTTGACGAGAAGTATTTCTTTGACCAGGGCGTTTTGTACCGCGCGCTGTTTGGCAGAGCGGCGGCGCCGTTTTGTCTGCGCTTTTGCCTGAAGAGGTACGGCGCATATAAAAACGAGCTGCGCTTTCCTGACGCCCTGTGGGCCATGCTGCGCGGAACGAGGGAGAGGACATTTGGTTGAAAAGATGCAGGCGACATTTTCAGTTATCATACCGGTATACAATCAAAAAGATTTTTTGACGGAATGTGTTCAGAGCGTTTTGAGGACAGCTGTGCCGGTTGAAATTATCCTTGTTGATGATGGTTCAAGCGATGGTTCATCTGAGATGTGTGGTGCCCTCGGCGCAGCAGATGACAGAATCACTGTTGTACACCAGAAAAACGGGGGGCTGTCCGCAGCGAGAAATACGGGGATCTCGGCTGCAACAGGGAAATACATTGTTTTTCTGGACAGTGACGACTACCTTGCCCCGAATGCGCTTGATGATCTGGCGCGCTGCCTGCAAGCCAATGCGGAAGTCGATGTGCTCGTTACAAGAGTGACAGAGTTTTTTCCGGACGGAACGGTTTTAGACAGGGATCCGCAAATGGAGCGATTTGTTTCCGGGCTGCCTGACAAAGCAACAAAGAACGATGCCATTGAGTGGGTATTTCATGAAAGTGATTGTGCGTCAATTGCACCTCGCTTTATTGCCAGAACGGTTTTTTTGCGGGAGAAGAAGATCCGCTTTGAGGAGGGACGACTTCACGAGGATATCGCCTGGACGATAGAGCTGATGGCGCACGCGGACAAGTTTTGCTTCTGCACGAGACGATGGTATTACTACAGAAAGGCGGTAGCAAGCTCGATATCTGCCAATGTACAGGTAAAAAACATAGAAGATGTCATTTATTTTACGAAAAAATATCTTCCCATGACAGAATTTGACGACTTAAATGCGGAGCAGAAGAATCGGGTACGGGAATCCCTTTCCTCCGGTTGCTGCTACATCCTGAGCAAATCGGCCGGATTGAGCAGAGAAAGCAAGAAGCAAGTGGCAGAAACGCTGGGTTCTGCAGAGGTGCTATCCTACACAAAAAAGCCAAGACATCGCATATTTGTCCGCTTTATGCGCTTGGTTGGCTGCCAAAATGCCGTGATGTGCCTGGCAGCAATGCTGGAATGGAAGATGCGGGTGAGATCTATTGCAAGCTTTACAAAATCGTGAAAAAAACGCAGAGAAAAGATTGATCCTGTTCTGCACGTTGGCAACGCTTTCTTTTGTTGCCAGCCTGTTGGTAGGCATATTTGTATATCTGTGCTTTGCAATATACGTGGCAGCGGTTCTTATACTGGACAACCGCAGGATGTTCAGATTTTTGCTGTTTACCTTCTCCTGTGCGGTAGCATTCAAGGTGTCGAGTGAAAGTATGTCTTTTTTCACAGTGGTCGAGCTCGTCGCCTTTGTGAAGCTGATCATCAGCAAAGGTAAGTTCCAGATACCCTTTCTGGCAGCGGTTATGCTGCTGACAGCGGAGATGCTGATCAACTCGTGGATCTGTATCGACATCATCAAAATACTGCTGGAGCTGTTTCTGTTTTACTTTTTTGCGGTGGATTATGAGCGTGAAGATGCCGCGAAGTATTCATCTTTCTTTGTTGCCGGCCTGATCGTATCTTCCTTTATCGGTGCATTTAAGGAGAGAATACCACGGCTTCTGCAAATATATACCGACTTGAACTATGAGTGGATCAACGGAACATATACGATTCGTTTCAGCGGAATCTTTAATGATCCCAATTACTTCGCGATCCCGGTGACATTGTGCGTGGTGGTGCTGCTGTCCCTGCTGATGAGTGACCGTCCGGCGGCCAGGGGACGTTGGCTGCTTGTGTTTGGCGTGGTGTCCATGCTTGGCTTCGCAACGATTAGTAAGTCATTTTTTCTGGTATATTTTCCAGTTGTCCTGTTGAATGCATTTTTCACAAAGAGCGAAAAGAAGCTGCTCAGGCTCATCGTGGTGTTCACCATATTGATTACCCTGCTGGCATGGGATCCTATTGGACTGCTTGATGGGATACTCGCCCGCTTTGAATCAACAGATCTGACAACGGGGCGCACCAAGATATGGGGGTATTACATCACGGCAATCACGGAGAGCGTATCTACGCTGCTGTGGGGGTACGGTGCCAATGCGCCGCACGTGCGCAGACCTGCGCACAATATGTACATCGAAACGGTATATTACCTCGGGCTTATAGGAACAATTCTGTTTTTTGTTGTTCTGCTGATCATTGTACACACAAATGCCTATCGATTTAAGAGAAACATCCTGAACTATCTCGGCTTTGGAACGATGGCTGCGCAGTTTTTCATGTTGTGCGGGCTCAAGGCTTATGAGCTTCCGTTTTACCTGATGGTCGCCTACATGATCTATAACAACAACTATGCCTATGGTTCGGTGCTGATAGGAGGAACGAGTGAAAATGCGCAAGTGCAGGCGAATATGGAGGGCAGTTAAATACTGGATCCCCTATACAGTGCTTCTTGCAGGGCTGTCATTGCTGCAGAAGACCATATTTCGCGGTGTATATCGAAAGAGAATATGGCTCGTTGCAGAGAAACCGTCGGAGGCCAGAGACAACGGGGTGGCCTTTTTCCGCTGGGTAAGGCAGACACATCCGGAAGTCAACTGTTTTTATGTGATCGAGAAAGCAGGGGTGGACCTGGAGGTTGTCAAGCCACTGGGAAATGTCATATACCGCAATTCATTAAAGCATCTGTGGTACTATCTGGCCGCTGAAAACAGCATCAGCTCGCAGATGGCGGGAGCGTACCCATACGAAGTCAACAGCAGATATCTGAAGACAATAAAGGTTTTGAAAAATCCGCAGCAGAAATGCATCTTTCTGCAGCATGGGATCACCTGCCGGGCAATTAACATAAGGTCGTTATTCTACAGCAGCGGTGTACACGATCTGGTCGTTACGTCCGCCGAAGCGGAAAGACGGTTTATGATCCAATACTATTCTTACCCGCCTGAGAACGTAGTAAATGTTGGTTTTTGCCGGTTTGACAAGCTGAAAAAGCAATCCGGTGAAAAAACCGTACTGATCATGCCGACATGGAGAGCGTGGCTCAGCAGTGCGGAAAAGGAGACATTGAGCGGCCGGGAAATAGCCCAATTTGAGAGCAGTGAGTTTTTCAAAAGATACAGCATGCTGCTGAAGGATCCGATGCTTTTGGATATGTTGGAGCGATACGGCTATAAGCTGGTATTTTATCCGCACTACCGGCTGCAGCCATTCATTGCATCGTTTTCTCCCTGCGAGTCAGAAAATGTGATCATCGCGGAGCGCGAGCGGTACGATGTGCAGCGGCTGCTCCTCTCGAGCAGCCTTCTCATCACGGACTATTCCAGCGTGTTTTTTGACTTTGCGTATATGGAGAAGACGGAGCTTTTCTACCAGTTTGACGCGGAGCGCTTCCGGGATGAACACTATCAAGAGGGGTACTTCAGCTATGAACGGGACGCATTCGGCCCGATTTGCCGGAGCGAAAGTGAGCTGCTCGAGCAGATAGAACGGTACTTGAAAAGCGGCTGTGTGCCGGAGCGAAAGTACCTTGACCGCGTGGATTCCTTCTTTACCTACAGAGACGAAAACAATTGCGAAAGGACATACGAGGCGATCCTGAGGCTGCATGACGCTGACCGGTAACGTATTTTGAAATCACGACTTGAAAAAACCTATCTGAACACGGCCATGTCCCTTTTGCAGGAGCTAGTGGGGATATTGTGCGGGCTGATCCTGCCGAGGCTGATCCTGCGGCAGTTCGGCTCGGCCTACAACGGCATCGTTTCGTCGATCACCCAGTTTCTCAGCTGCGTGACGCTTTTGCGCGCGGGGCTGGGCGGCGTGACGAGAGCGGCGCTGTACAGGCCGCTGGCAGAGGGCGACTGGGACAAGGTCAGCGCGGTTGTTTTTGCCGCGCGGAAGTTCATGAAGAAGGTGTCCGGCATCTTCTTCGTGCTGCTGCTCTTCTTTGCCGTGCTCTATCCGTTCCTGGTTCTGGATCAGTTTGAGTGGCTGTTTTCCTTTGGAATGGTGTGGATTCTGGGGATCAGCACCATATTTGAGTGCTATTTTGGCATTGCTTATCAATTTCTGCTGCAAGCCGACCAGAAGCGCTACATTATCTCCGCAGCGCGCTGCTGCGCGGTGATTCTCAACACGGCCGTTGCGGCGATGCTGATCGGGCTGGACTGCTCGATCTATGTGGTCAAGCTGGGAAGCGCGCTGGTGTTTTCCATTCAGCCGCTGTTTATCTACTGGTATGTGGGGCGGCATTACCGCCTTGAAAAGCCGGAGAGAGCGGAGAGCAAAACGATCGCGCAGCGCTGGGATGCGTTTGCTCACCAGGTCGCTGCGTTTGTGACGACGAATACGGACGTCATTGTGCTGACGATCTGCAGCGATATCAAAACGGTCTCCGTCTACAGCGTTTACAACATGGTGGTCAGCCCTATTAAAAATCTGGTTGTCGCGGCGGCAAACGGGACAGAGGCCGCCTTTGGCGACATGCTGGCAAGGAAGGAGACGCAGCTTCTGCGGGAGCGCTTTGCACAGTTTGAGTTTCTCGTCGTGCTGATCTCGACCGCGCTGTTTTCGTGCGCCGCAGCCCTGATCGCGCCCTTTGTGCAGGTCTACACGGCAGGTGTGGAGGACGTGGATTACTGGCGGCCACTTTTCGGTGTTTTGATGTGCGTTGCGCAGTTTTTTGCCTGCATTCGTCTGCCGTATCAGACCATTGTGGAGACGGCGGGGTGCTTTCGCCAGACGCGGAACGGGGCGATCGCGGAGGCGGCAATCAACATTGGTCTCTCCGTGCTGCTCGTGCGCAGGATAGGGCTGCTCGGAGTTGTGATCGGTACGATCGTCTCCCTGGTATTTCGCACGACGCAATATGCCCTGTTTGTGAGCAGAAGGCTCCTGCCCGGCGTGTGGAGGAGCTATCTGTGGGGGCTGGTGTTTTCCCTGCTGTCGGGGATGGTGATCACGATGCTCGCGCGCCTTGCCTTCGGGGACGGCGCGGTGGACGGCTTTGCCGCGTGGGTCGTGCACGGCTTTTGCGTGGTGGGAATCGCAGCAGTCGTGCTGACTGCTTTCGGCGCGGCGATGTATCCCACGCAGATGAAAGCAGCGGCGGAACGCGTGCGCGGCATGCTTCGCGGAAAAAGCGCCGCGCGCGGATGATTATGTATATGCTTGCGAAAGCAATGAGCATATAAAAATGAAAAAAGAGGAAGGGAAAAATGCAGAACAGAAGACAAATCAGAGTGACTGCGGTGCTTATGGCGCTTTGCATGCTGCTGATGCAGTCAACGCCGGTGTTGGCTGTGTCACGCACTGGCACAGCCAGGACACAGACCGCAGCGCAGAGCGATGCATACTATTCCGTGGTCTCTCAAAAGACCTATAAGGTCTCTCCCGGCATTACGGAAAAAGAGATCGTTCTCAACAACAGCACGGGTACAGATCAGAACGTGTGCCATGTGCTGGAGGCAGATCTGAGCAATCCCTATGTATCCGTTATGCCCAGCTATAAGGACATGAAGCTCAACAGCTGGAGCACTCCCATTGCGGAATCCGACTACGGCGACCAGGTGATGACAAAGCAGGTCGCGGCAGCGGAGGCGCTGGGCTATAATGTGGTGGGCGCTACCAACGTCAACCTCTCCTGGGCTTCCAACAATCCTCCGGGCATGCTGGTCATCAACGGTACGGTGTACCATGATGACACCGGCTATGGAAACAACTATCTGGTGATCGACAAGGATGGCAAGGCATCTATCCGGCCGGGCAGCCAGCCGCTCGACGGCTCGGAGATGCAGGCCGTTTCGGCGTGGAGCTACATTGTCAAGGACGGTGTGAGCCTGTATACCGCTGAGGATCATGCCACGGCCAGCCGTGCGCCGCGCACGGTGATGGGTCTCAAGGCCGACGGCACGCTGGTGATGATGGTCAACGACGGTCGTCAGCAGCCGGTGTCTGCCGGTATGAGCATGAACGAGCTTGCCACCATGATGATCAGCCTCGGCTGCACGGACGTGCTCAACTGCGACGGCGGCGGCTCCTCCACCTTTATCACAAAGCGTGAGGGCAGCGACAAGGCTACCATCAAAAATGCCCCGTCCGATGGCACCGAGCGTCCCACGCTGACGGGTCTTCTGCTGATCTCCACGGCCAAGCCCAGCGGAGAGTTTGACCATGCGGCTCTGCTGCCCGGCAGCGAGATCTACACGCCCGGCACCGAGATCCAGTTCACGGCTACCGGCGTTGACAGCGGCGGCTATAACGTGGCGCTGCCGGAGGATGTCACCTTTGCGCTCAGCGAGGACAGCACGGCGCTCGGCGAGATCGATGCGGCCACGGGCCTGTTCAAGGCCGGTGCGCAGGCCGAGGGTAACGTGACCGTGCAGGCGATGCGCGGCGGCGTCGTGGTGGGCAGCACCATCATTGAGCTTGCCAAGCCCGACAGCATTTACTTCAACACCGAGGAGATCAGCCTGGGCTTCAACGACAGCACGGACTTCGGCGTGGAAGTGAAGAGCAGGGGCCGCGACGTGAACTATAAGGCGGGCGACCTGCTGTGGACGCTGTCCAACGAGAAGCTGGGAACCTTTAACGGCAACCTCTTTACCTCCTCCGAGGGGGAGAGCCTTAACGGCACAGTGACGGTGACCTCCGCATTTGACAGCAGCATCACCGCCAGCATCAACCTGATCGTGGGCAAGTTGCCCACGCTGGTGTTTGACTTTGAGGACTACACCGATCCGGAGACCGGCGCAGTCACGCCCGCCAAGGAGTATTACACCATTGGCAGCAAGGGCGATGGCAGCTATTTCTTTACCAGCAACTATGGCAAGGGCGGCGTGCAGTCGGCGGAGATCGTCAGTATCGACGATGATGAGCCGGTGCGCTTTGGCAGCCACGCCCTCAAGCTCAACTTCGACTTCAGTGCCTGCACCAACGTGACGGAAGGCGCGTGCGTGGGCACCAGCGACGAGATCGCGATCCCCGGTATGCCCACGGCGATCGGCGTGTGGGTGTATGTGCCCGAGGGCGTGGGCGTCAAGTGGGAAGGCGACGGCACAACCGCCGGATTGTGGCTCAGAGGCTATGTGACCGACGGCAACGGCGGCAACCAGCCATACGACTTCACCTTTGAGCCCAAGGCGTTCGGCTCGGACAAGAGCACCTGGCCCGACGAGTATCCCGGTGTGTGGTGGGAAGGCTGGCGCTATCTGGAGGCGGACCTGAGGGGATTTAACGGTCCCTTTACCATCAAGGCCGGTATGACCTTCCGCCTGATGTACGTCTACGGCACCAAGATGCTGGGTACGCAGACGGCGGGCAGCCTCTACTTTGACAACATGCAGTTTGTGTACGGCGCCAATGTGGACGACGTGGACAACCCGGTCATCAGCAGCGTCACCGTGGACAAGGAGCCCCTGACCGACGGTGCGGTGCTCACCGACAGTGTGCTCAACTTCGCCACGCAGCAGTACGACGTGTACAACAGCTACACCAGCGGGCTCGACACGGTGCGTATCTACATCGACGGCATCAACACCTACGACAATGCGGACTACGACTTCCAGACCATCCCCACCTGTGAGGAGGCGTACCTGAGCAACGTCGCTCTGACCAACGGCACGCACTCGCTCACCGTCACGGTGCGCGACAAGGCCGGTAACGAGACCTCCGAGACTACATACTTCACGGTGCAGGCTGCGGACAATGCGGCGACGGCCGTCACGGTGGAGCCGGACGGCACAGCGGCGGTGCTGGGGCAGCAGCTTTGCCTGGAGATCCGGGGCGACAACGTGGAGAGCATTTCCACGCAGCTGAAGCTGAGCAAGCTGTTCCCGGACTACACAGTGGAGTTTTCCGACAGCTATGAGGGCAGCTATGCCTATAAGAGCTTTACCGGCGCGTTGTCCATTGACGCACAGCGCAGGGAAGGCGCGCAGAGCAGCGACCTCATCGCCAGAGTGAAGTTTGACGTGCCTGTAGAGCTGCGGCAGAGCGATGTGCTCAGCTATACCGTAAAGTCCTGCGCCTATGAGCTGACCGATCTGAGCAGGGGCACCTTCTCGGCGCAGGAAGCCACTCTGCCGGTGGCGGCCTATTATACGCTTTCGGCTGAGCCCATCATCGTGGGCAGCAGCGGGACGATCTGTGTGAAGGACAGAGACGGCCAGCCGGCCTCCGGTGTATCCATTTATCTGGCGGACAATACGCTGCTGGGTACGACGGATGAGAACGGCTGCCTGGTGACGGAGCAGTTCAGCACCACGTCGGGCAGCTATGGCGTCTACGCGAAGGACGCCAACGGCAACATCTCCTTCCAGTATCAGGTTCTCAGCTATGACGCGGTGGGGGATGCAAACCTGCCCTTTGACATCCTGAACAATGTGGCGCAGGATGGCAGCACGCAAAAGAACATCAGCTGGCTTTCCAGCGCGGCGAGCCATGAAGCGCAGCTGCTGCAGTATGTGCCCGCGGGCAGCGACAGCTGGACGACGCTGCCTGCGGCCTCCAGCCTCTTCACCTTTACCAGCGGCGGAAATCAGGCCGTCATCACCAACAGCGTGACCATCAGCGACCTTGCGGCGGGACAGACCTATCGCTACCGTGTCGGGCGCGAGGGCTTCTGGTCTGAGGAAAAGACCTTCATGCTCAACGGTACGGATTCACTGAACTTCTTTGTTCTGGGCGATATCCAGGCCAAGGATCTCACCAACATCACCGCGCTGACCGACGTGATCTGCAAGGACGATTATGCGATGGGCATCCAGACCGGCGACGCGGTGGACGACGCTTCCCGCCTGAGCTACTGGCAGGAAATGGCGGGCATTCTGGGCGCGGATAAGTTCGGCGACGCTGACATTCTCCACGTTCTGGGCAACCACGAGTTTGCCGGTGACGGAGAAGGCACAGCAGCTGCGGCGATCTACAATCTGCCCGACAGCGGCCCCGGCAGCCACTATTCCGTTACCTATGGAGATGTGTATTTTGCCGTGATCAACTACACCGGCACCAAGACGCAGCTCAGAGAGGCGCTTAGCTGGCTGAAGGAGGATGCGGCGAAGAGCGATGCTGCGTGGAAGGTTCTGTGCATGCATCAGCCCGCGTACTACACAAACATCACCGGCGGCAACGCGGAGATCAACGAGCTCGTGCCCGCTGTGCTTGACGAGGCGGGGATCGACTTTGTGTTCTCCGGCCACGATCACTCCTATGCCCGCACCCAGCCCCTGAAGGGCGGCGAGGTGGACGAGGAGAACGGTATCGTTTACTTCATCTGCGGCTCCTCCGGCGAGAAGAGCTATGCCATCACCAATGACCCCGCGTTCCACTTTGCCGTGGCAACGCAGGAGTTCAACGCGGTGTACCTGTCGGTGTCCGCGGACAACGACCGCTTCAGCGTGACCGCCTATGACGTGCAGGCCGACGGCACCAGAACGGTGCTCGACACCTACACGAAGGAAAAGCCCCGCTGCGAGAACGACGAGCATTCCTACGTCTACGACCGCAGCACCGACAAGCTCGCGTGTACTGCGTGCGGCTATGAGTGCAGCGCACAGACGAGCATTTACTCCGGCTGGGCGACGGACAGCGTTTCCGGATGTGCCATGTACTTTGTGGGCGGCAAGTACCAGACGGGCTATGCGTATATCGACTCTGTGCCCACCTTCTTTGAAAAGAACGGTGAGGCCTTTGAGGGCGAGCGCAGCGTCTGCGGCGAGGCATGCGTTTTCGAAAAGGGCGTTTTTGTAAAGGGCGCCACAGAGGAAGTGCTGTCTGCGGGTCTTGCCGGTGAGGACATTGAGTACATTCTTTATGCCGATGGCAGATTCCTGTTAGGCGGAAGCGGCCCGATGTATGATGCGAGCACCTACGGTACGATCCCCTGGTTTAAATTCCAGTCCAGGATCAAGAGCATCCATGTGGGCGCAGGCATTACCACCATCGGTGCGTATGCGTTCCGTATTGCCACCAGCTGCACCTCCGTTACCTTTGAGGAGGGCAGCCAGCTCAAGTCAATCAACAACCGCGCTTTCCAGACGGTAAAGAGACTGGAAACGCTGGTGCTGCCCGACAGCGTCACTACCATCCATTCCAGAGCCTTCTGGTATTGCGACAAGCTCAGTATGGTGTATCTGCCGGACAAGGTCAACTACATCCACCCCTCCATCTTTGAGGATTGCCCCAATGCAAAGGTCAGCGTGCTGGCCGGCAGCTATGCCGAGCAGTGGGCAAAGGACAACAACATCCCCTATGAGACGCGCGAAAAGGATCCCAATGAGATCTTTGAAAGCGGCGTACTGAGCGACACCGTGAGCTGGAGCCTGACGTTCGGCGGGACGCTGACGGTCAGTGGCAGCGGCGAAGTGCCCGTGTTTGCCGGAGC
>CAYPLM010000019.1:14825-18100 GCA_964411575.1 uncultured Oscillibacter sp.
ACTGCCCCAACGTGGTGCTCAGTGTTGCGGCGGGCAGCTATGCCGAGCGGTGGGCAGTTGACCACAGTGTCCAGTATGTGACCAGAGGGGTCGACATGAACACGGTAGTGGCCGACGGCAGCTTTGAAAACGGCGTGAGCTGGAGCCTGACGCTCGGCGGGACGCTGACGGTCAGTGGCAGCGGCGAAGTGCCCGTGTTTGCCGGAGCAAGCGGCGCGCCGTGGTACAGCTATCGCAGCCAGATCACGAAGATTGTGGTGGGCAAGGACATCACCAAGCTCGGTGCGTTTGCCTTCTACGGCTGCGCCAATGCGGCGGCGGTGGAATTTGAGGAGGGCAGCCAGCTTGTCACTGTTGACAGGTACGCGTTTGCGCGCTGCTCTTCCCTGACGGAAATCACGCTGCCTGAGCGCGTGCGCACGCTGGGCTACGCCGCGTTCCAGGTGATCAACGGTCTTGTGAACGTCTACCTCCCCGATGTTGTAAGCAACATCAGTGCCTCCGCCTTTATGGACTGCCCCAACGTGGTGCTCAGTGTTGCGGCGGGCAGCTATGCCGAGCGGTGGGCGGTTGACCACAGTGTGGCTTATATCGTTCGCGTGCCTGAGACCAGCGAGGAGCCTGCGCCTGAGGCGGAGGAGACGATCGTGCCGGAGCTCGTGGCGGAGCCTCTGCCCGAGATCACGGAGGAGCCTGCGGCTGAATAACATTCCCCCGGCCGCGGCGGAATCGAAAAACAACATGCGGAGGGAAGGAGCCTGCGGTGATGCCGTGGGTTCCTCCCCCGCCAGGGATTCCAAACAGAACAGGAAGGAAAAGTTTCATGAAGAAAAGCCAAGACTGCCGCGAGGTGGATATCGTCACGCTGCTGTGGGCGCTGTGGGATCGCGTGTGGCTGATCCTGCTGGCGGCTCTGGCGGCGGGGATCGTCTGCTTTGTCTGGGCGCGCTTTTTTGTGACCCCGACGTATGAGGCCAGCGTCCTGATGTATGTGAACAACACGCAGGATGCCAGCAAGCCCATCAGCAACTCGGAGCTGTCCGCAGCGCAGAGTCTGGTGGACACCTATGTGGTCATCCTCAACAGCCGTACGACGACCGAGCAGGTGCGCACGGTGTCCGGTGTGTCGTATACCGACCGGGAACTGCAGAAGATGATCAGTGCGCAGGCGGTGAATTCCACGGAGGTCTTTCGCATCACTGTCACCAGCACCGACCCGCAGGAGGCGATGGACATCGCCAACACCGTCGCCCGTGTGCTGCCCTCGCGCATCTCCGATGTGGTGGAGGGGAGCTCGGTGCGCGTGGTGGACTATGCGCAGTTGCCCACCGCACAGGCTGCGCCCAACGTGGCGCGCTGCACCGTGTTGGGCGTTCTGATCGGGATGATGGTCATGTGCATGCTGGTGGTGCTGCGGGAGCTGTTTGACAACCAGATCCGCAGCGAGGACGATCTTCTTGAGGCGTATCCGCAGATTCCCGTGCTGGGCATGATCCCCGAGCTGATGCAGCACGCGGACGGCTACGGCTACGGCTACGGCAACTATAAAGAGCGAAAGGAGGACGCACGGCAATGATGCTTTCACGAAAAAGAGTCATCCCTGACGAGGAGATCATCTCTCTCAAGGAGCAGCGCGCCATGCTCGGCGAGCAGCTGAGCTTTGCGGCCTCCGAGGCGTATAAGCTGCTGCGCGCAAACCTGAACTTCGCCCTCCCGGATGAGCAGAAATGCCGCGTGTTGGGCATTACCAGCGCCGTGCGCGGCGAGGGCAAGAGCACCACGGCCGTCAACCTTGCCTACACCATCGCGGAGACCGGCAAGCGCGTGCTGCTGGTGGAGGCGGACATGCGGCGGCCGAATCTGGCGCGCCGTCTGGGTATCGACGCCGCGCCGGGGCTTTCTAACCTTCTCGCCGGACTGTGCCGGGAGAAGGACGTGGTGCAGGACGTGGGCCTGCTGGAAAACCTGAAGGTCATCACCTCCGGCGACGTGCCGCCCAACCCTTCCGAACTTCTTGGCTCCGAGCGCATGAGCACCGTGGTCGGCGCACTGACGGAGAGCTTTGACTTTGTCATCTTCGACCTGCCCCCGGTCAACGCCGTGTCCGACGGCCTTGTCATCTCCCGCTTCATTCAGGGTATGCTCGTGGTCGTGCGGCAGGATTACAGCAGCCGGCAGGATCTCGCCGCGACGCTGCGCCAGCTGGAGTACATGCAGATCAAGGTGCTCGGCTTTGTCATGACCCACGCCAACGCCTCTGGCGGCCGCTATGGACGCTACAGCCGTTACGGACGCTACAGCCGTTACGGACGCTACAGCCGCTACGAAAGCTACGGCTACGGCGCGTCTGGCGACGCGGTGCCCAAAAAGAAGGCAGAACCCACAAAGGCGAAAAAGAAATAAGCAATGATTGACTTTCATTCACACATCCTGCCCAAAATGGACGACGGCAGCCAAAGCACGGAGGAAAGCGTGCAGCTGCTGGAACTGCTTTGTGCGCAGGGCGTGGACACGGTGGTCGCCACGCCGCACTTTTACGCGCAGGAGAATCCCCCGGAGGTGTTTCTCAGCCGTCGGGCGGAGGCGTGGGAGCGGCTGCGCCCACAGCTGACAGAGAGCTGTCCGCGCGTGCTTCTGGGCGCGGAGGTGCACTATTTTCGCGGTATCAGCCGTGCCGGACAGCTGCGCGCGCTGTGCCTGGAGGACACGCCGGTGCTGCTGTTGGAAATGCCCTTCTCCGCCTGGCCAGCCGGGGTCGTGGAGGAGCTGGGCGAGCTGCTTGCGCGCGAGGACGTGCGTGTGGTGCTGGCACATGTCGAGCGGTATCTGCCGCAGCAGCCGCGAGAGATGTGGGCACGGCTGCGCCGGCAGGGCGCACTGTTTCAGTGCAACGCGTCGTTCTTTCTGGACTGGCGCACGCGGCACCGGGCGATGAAGATGCTGCGCGGCGGAGAGGTGAGCCTTCTGGGCTCCGATTGCCACGGCGTGTCGTACCGTCCGCCCTACATGGACACGGCAGCCGAACGCATCCGCCGCCATGCAGGCGATGCCGCGTGGCAGCGCCTCGAGGAAAACGCCCGGCAGCTTATTGCCGCAGGCAGTTGTTCATCAAATCGGTAAGAGAAGCATCCCGGATCCGAGAGGGTCAGGGATGCTTTTTGTCACTTTCTGAATTTTATCAGTTATAACTGATAAAATTGCAAACTTGCCATCAAAAATTAGATGTAAATATGGTACACTATGATCAGCCACGGAAAAGGAGGCTGATTCTTATG
>CAYPLM010000020.1:0-17279 GCA_964411575.1 uncultured Oscillibacter sp.
CCAAGGGCACGAACGAGCCCTACCGCATGATGACCAGCCGCAGCGAATACCGCCTGCTGCTGCGCCAGGACAACGCCGACCAGCGGCTCACGCGCATCGGCCACGAGCTTGGGCTTGTCAGCGACGCACGGCTTGCCGCCGTGGAGGAAAAATACGCCGCCGTCGCGCGCGAGATCAAACGGCTCGAGCACACGGGGCTGCCCGCATCTGAGCCGCTCAACGCCCTGCTGCGCGAACGCGGCACGGCGGAGGTGCACGACGGCAGCACGCTCCTTGCGCTGCTGCGCCGCCCGCAGCTGTCCTACGCCGACCTGCGCGCCTTCGACCCCGGTTGCGCCGCCTGCCCGCAGGATGTGGCCGAGCAGGTGGAGATCGCCGTGAAGTACGAGGGCTACATCCGCCGACAGAAGGCGGAGGTGGAAGAGTTTGCGCGGCTGGAGGGGCGTCTGCTGCCCGACGGCATCGACTTCTCCGCCATCGACGGACTGCGCCTCGAAGCGCGCGAAAAGCTCGCCGCCATCCGGCCGCACAGCCTCGGACAGGCCGGACGCATCAGCGGTGTCTCCCCCGCCGACCTCGCCGCGCTGATGATCTTCCTTGAAAAAAGCCCCCCCCCCGACCGCTCAAACTGAGCCGCCGGGGGGCGGTGTTTTATACGCGCATGTTAAGGAGCGCCGCTGCGCTCTTTTTTCGTGTCAGGCGCGCAGGAGCGCATCAACGAGCTCGCGCACGGCGCCGTGTCCTCCGACCTGCGCGGAGAAACGTGTTTTGGCGGTGGATTTTGACACGCAGGCAAATCTGGCCACCTGCTCCAAGACCTCTTTGATCCAGTTTAGGATGTTGGTGGTGATATCGAGCAGGGCCTGCTTCTCCTTCATGATGGGCAGGTCATAGTCCGGCACCACATGGAATGCCTCCAGCACCTGATCCAGCATCTGCCGATGCTGCCCGGTGACGCAGACGATGGTTTCGATATTGTCTCTGGCTTTCAGCTCGTTTACCAGAGGGCACATTTGATTGCTTCGGGTCGCGTGCAAAAAATCAGCATTATTTTTTCATGAGAATTCCCTCACTTGATTCTCCGTTTAATATAGCCAATGGCCCGTTTTACAAAATGAACGATGGGATTTGGCGTTCTATTATCCTTTTGAATCTGTTGTTTCAGAATAGTAGGATCAGAATCATAAACTGCACCTGCCTTGAGTTTTTGCAGATTTACTTTCCAAACCCGCGCAAAGGCTTCCGTTTCCTTCTCTCGCGGCACGCCGTGGTTCAAGTCGAGAGGTTCCCCAGTCTGTGCCACCTTCAAATCGCCGCAGTACAGATTATCCAAGCGCCAGCCAATAGCTTGGGCTTTCTGAATATCCGCAATACCGATGTTGCGGACTTCCAGTTTGTCCTTCGCCGTAGCCCAGGCGTCTGCGCCAGCCCGCGTTCGGATGATCACGGAATTACTGCCCAGCTCAGAAGCGTCCTTGCCCGTATAGTTGTCCCCCAGCGAAAGATCTCCGCAGATGTTGAGTTTATCCACGCAGTACAGGCATCGCTCCGGCATGAAGTAAGCCTTTGCCTTTGCGCGGTCATCCAGCGGAACATAAAAAGCATCTCGGCCTTCCGGGAAGAATTTCATATCGCCGGGCCAGCCGCCGCTTTCCTTGTTTTTAAAATGGAGCGCTGTCAGGGGAGTTCCCTGACAGTAGCAATCCTGCCAGTAGGAGATTACATTGTAATTGAATACCTTGTCGCAGAACAGGCCGATAAACAGAAACTGCTCCCGGTTTAGCCCCAGCTTTTCTACAGCGGCTTGGAGGCCACGAACAGCGCAAGGAGTCCCTGCAATGATCAACCGGGCGTTTCGATGCGCTTTCATCCAGGTGACCGCATTTTCATGAGAGACCGGCAGATACCGGGATTTGGGGGCGCTGGATTGGGCCCAATCGGCTTCGACCTCGGCGGCGGTATAGAGCCGGGTTTTCATCTGCTTCCGATAATCATAGGAATCCAGACAGAAGGCCCCATCATAGGTCCCTGCCTCAAGCAGCGCCCGAATCATTGTGGACACCACCGCGCCGGAGGCGCTGACATGTCGCAACTCCGGATCCCGGCTCCATGCATTAAAGCATTGCGCAACAGAACCCGTGACTGTCTCCAGTGCCGTTGGCGCAGGTGCGTATGGATGCTCCAAACCGGGACAGACACTGGCGCACAGGCCACATTGGACGCACAGCTGTGTATCGATCTGAGGGAGGTACAGACCATCCTTTCGCTGCCAGCTGATGCAGGCTTTGGGACAAATGCCCTTGCACACGCCGCAACCGCAGCATAGATTGAGCTGAACGGTGTGCGCTACGGTTTCCTTTGCCATAGTAGATCCTCTTTCTGATGATAATACAAAGTGGGAAGCTTAGAACTGTTTTTTCAGAATATGAGACAGCATTTGAGCAGCCTGCCGAAATTCCGGCCTGCGGCAGTTGAGCAGGGCGAATATCCCATTGGGAACGATCATGCAGATGCAAATTTTCAGCACAAAGCTGGGGATATCATTGAAAAGCAGTCCGCACAGCCAGAAGGTCACAGCGCCGGAGATAAGCATGGTACAGCCGCTCAGAAGCATCTTTCCGTAATAGGAGCGACTGCCACGGTGAAACACATAGCGGAAAATGGTGTAATTCTCCCAGGGAATAGAAATAAACAGAGAAAAAACCGTGGACAGAATGATGCCGGAAATACCAATATACTGCACCAGTACAATATTCAGTACCACATTGACGATCATGCAGACATAGGGACGGAAGCGATCTTCCCACCAGATTCCGGCGGCGTCCTTGTAAACCACCGATATTTTTCGAATCTGATAGGTATAGAAGTACAACCCCAGCTCCAGCACAATATAAAATGGAAACATCAGCTCCTCACCGGCCCACAGAAGCATAAAAGGCTGATACAGGCACACAAGACATACAGTACACCATCCAACCAGCCAGGCGTTAAGGAAGGAGAATTTTTCAAAATTGCGATAAACCGCCTCCGAAGAATCTGTGTGCAGACTATTGCCCAGTCCCGCTGTCATGGAGGAATAGATGATCCCCAGAAAGCCGATGATGGAGGTCATAATATAATGATAGTTACCATAGATAGCGGTAACTGTCAATCCCAGAAAAGCGGTCATCACAAGATTATCTGCCGCATTGAGCACTACGGTGTTCAGCTTGGTTCCGATCAGGGCGGTGGTTTTTTTGAAAATGGACTGCTTCAGTTTCGGAGAAAGCTCTCCCTTAGGCTCCAGCGCGGGAAAGATTCGGTTGACGATGACCATACGCAGCAGATTCGTCAGCACGGTAAATACCGGCAGCCAGAGAACGTAGGCGTAGTAATTATGGGTCAGGAACAGGCATCCCAGCATGATTATATAGGACACTGGGGTGATTACCGAGGCGATCCGGCTGTTGATGTCATCACGCTGATATGCCTGGAGCAGCGCGTTTTTGTAGGCGAACAGCCAATAGCTCAGCACTGCGTTGATCAAATAAATGAGATACAGCAGGTACAGGTTAAGCTCCGGGGGAAGCGTTTCCCGAACCAGAAGCCGCAGGAAGGGCATGACAGACAGGCCCAGCAGCAGAACGACTATACCGATGATCCGATACAGCTTCCGATACAAATTCAGCAACGCACAGATGGTGGTATCGTCATTTTCGGCAATGGGCTTGTACATACTGTATACCATGGCCGCACCCATTCCCAGCTCCGTCAGGCTCAGGAAGCTGAGAATGGAGGAGAACAGACTGCTCAGGCCCAAATACTGGGTGCCCATGATATACAAAATCGCGGTTCTGGCAATAAACGGCAGAACAATATTAATGATGCGGTTTATGGAGCCGAACGCAATATTTCGCAGGGTATTTTTGGTTCGAGCGAATCTCATGTCAGCGCCTCTTAACCTTCTGATAGTACATCAAAAACATTCTCCTTCTGAACTTCGGAGAGTGCCTGACGAATTTGAAGGGCTTCCTCGGAATAGTTGCCGTTCATCCGCTGAATTGCTGCCAGCAGGCTCGTTGTTCCGGCCTCGCTTCTAACGTCAAAGACGTATTGTTCCTGTCCGAACAGCGCCAGAAGGGACTGGTACTTGGTGGCCCAGCCAAGTGCAACGCAGGGAACGCCATTTTTGTAGGCGTGAACAATGGAATGGAACCGAGAGGCGACCAGATACTGAAAACGCGCAACCAGTGCGTTAAATTCCAGACAGCTGAAATCCTGCTCCAGTAGAATCACGTCCTCACGGGCTTCAAAGCGTTCCTTTAAGCTTCGGCACAATGAGGCATCCATGGTGGAATGGCTCAGCAGATACACCCTTTTCCCGCGACGCAGCAGTTCGTCAATCACTTCCGTATAGATCGCCAGAACCGCGTCCTGACTGCTGGCATAGGCGTTCATGGAATTGGGAATCACCGCAACGCTTTCAGGCGGGATCTCCGGCAGATCTATAACAGGAGGCTTTGTAAACACATTGCTGAGCGTGATACCCCGGTTGGCCAGCACCAGATCATGAGCCAGCCGGACATTTTTCAGCCCATAGGTGTGGACAAGGGCATCATAGCTCTCCTGTTCCCGGGCAAAGATTACCTTCGCCGTGGGGAGCAGCCTGCGGATCCGCGCATCCAAATTACGCCTTTCCGGGCCAAAATCAAATGGCCCAAAGGATTGGGGCATCAGATAGACCGGAATGTTAAATCCTTGCGCAAATTCCAGAGTATCCAGAAAATCATTACAAATTTTATCGTTCCAGTTAGAACCCAATGCATAGCCGCTGATATCCATAATAAAGTCCGTGTTGCGATAGATTTCTTCAGCTTCTAACAACTCAGAGCGGTTATGCAGCAAAATAATGGCCCGCTGTAACGGATTGTGCTGACAATTGGCAAACTTCATCGGATACCAGCCGGTGAAATCGAAAGCAAATTGGCTTTTATCCAGTTTTTTGTTCGCCAGCTCCACGGGGGAATACAGAAATATCCTGTGATCAGGAAATCGTACCCGTAACTCATGTACGGCAATCAGGGTCATAGCCTGGGCGCCCTTATTTACCATACCGCCGCCGGTGATAATGATATTTTTCATTTGAACAGATGTCCTTTCACAAAGCGAATAGCTGCAACGCACCACATGAAGGGAACCGGTGCGCCAATATATTGAGCACACTGCTTTGCGGTCAGGCAATATGCTTCATCGCAGGCCGTATGGTCACAGTAGAATGAATACCACATCTTCATTTTCTTAACGATGGAGTCATTCGTGAACGCTGCTTTTTCCCGTAACCAAAGGCCGTGCCCTTGCGGACGGCGAATAAAGCGATTGCTCCCTGATGCAGTCAATCCATCGGGCTGATATTCATAAACCCAGATGATGTCGTCATAGATGCGAACCAGATACCCATCGTGGGCCATTCGGTTCCAGGTAACGGCGGGGGTGATGAAGTTTTCCCCCTCAAATTCTGGGTATTTGTACTGCTTCTGGATGTCGGTGTAGAAGACCCAAGCCCGTTCGCCGTCGATAGGGTGGTCACTGGCCTCGGGGTAGCGTTCCAGCAGGTTGGCGTCCCGGTAGGGGCCTGGCCAGGGGGTGTTGGGCGTCTCGGTAGCGCTGGTGCCGAGGTTGCCGACCACACCACAGTATTTGCCGTTTTTGGGAAGTCCACGCTCCCACAAATCGATCTTTTCCAGCGCATCGTCCAGCAAATAGTCGTCGCTGTCCACGTTGAAAAACAGATCGCCCTGCGCAAGGTCCACACCGTAGTTGATCGCCCGGCACTTGCCGCCGTTTTCCTTTTTGTAGTAACGGATGGGGAAATCATTGCCCTCCTGCTGCCACGCAGCGACAACCTCCGCAGTGTTGTCAGAGGAGCCGTCATCCACGATCAGCCACTCAAAATCCCGGAAGGTCTGCCGCTGGAGAGAATGGTATAATTTTTCGATGATGTACGCCCGGTTATAGGTCGGGGTAAACACGGTAATTCTCACAATACATCCTTCTTTTTTCTTACAATATAGCCATGGGTATCTTTTAGCTGCGTGCGAATTTCGTCCCACTCATTCGCGCTGAACTGAGTAAGCTCCCGCCAGGGACGTTGAATACACGGATGGGTTTCGTAGTTACGCAAGTGCTGCTGCGTGAAGTCCTCGGTAGTTTTAATAAAACGCGCAGGATTTCCCGCATAAACAGTATGGGACGGTACGTCGCTGGTTACAACACTACCTGCGCCAATTACAGCATAGTCACCAATGCGCACATTACATAAAATCGTGGAACCCTGTCCAATAAAGACATGATTGCCGATTTCCACGATTCCAATTTTGCAGGTCCCTTCGGTCAGATAGCCCATGCTGGCATCATGGGCAAGTATTTTTACGTTGGACGAGATCGTTACATAGTCGCCCACAGTAATTAAGCCGGGATAAAGGGAGTCAAATGGGTAATCAGTAAAAATATCCACATGTTCGCCAATACGAAGTCCCCGGGCTTTCAACGCCTTCAGTTCGCGCTGCGCGGACGTCCCCCCCCCCTGAGAATACATCCTCTCAGTCTACGGAGCAGTTTCCTAATCAATTCCATCACAACCTCCAGCAGCGAATGCCATTCTGTTTCACGGCATCCGAATCCAGAACGCCCTTCACATCGAGCAGCACTTTTTCCTCATTGGGCATATCCCGGAACAGCTTTAGATACTGATCCACGCTCATCTGGCAGAACTCGTTATGCGCAACAGCCAAAATCAGGCAGTCAAGACCCGAAATTTCCTCCAAGGGAGTCAGGGTAACGCCGTATTCATGCATGGCATCCTGCTGGCTTGCCCAGGGATCAACAATAATGGGATCAATGCCATACTCCTTCAGGCGGACGATAATATCCTCTACCTTGGAGTTGCGGGTGTCGGGACAATTTTCCTTAAAGGTCAGGCCAAAGATGGCGACCTTTGCGGTCTTGGGAGACTTGCCGGCCAGAACCATCTCCTTGATAGCGGCATCCGCAACAAAAGCGCCCATGCCATCGTTGACCTTACGGCCCGCCAGAATGATCTGGCTGTGATAGCCCAGCTTCTCAGCCTCGTAAACGAAATAGTAAGGGTCAACGCCGATGCAGTGCCCGCCCACCAGACCAGGACGGAAACCGAGAGCGTTCCACTTAGTGTTCATGCCGTCCACAACCTCGTTGGTGTCAATACCCATCCGGTCAAAGACCATAGCCAGTTCGTTCATGAACGCAATATTGATATCACGCTGACTGTTCTCGACCACCTTGATGGCCTCAGCAGTCTTGATGGTAGAGACGGGGTAGGTACCAACCTCGATGACCAGATTGTAGATGTTCCTGATCTCCTCCAGAGCTTCAGCGTCCATGCCGGAGACGATTTTGGTGATGTTTTCCAGCCGGTGAATTTTATCACCGGGATTGATGCGTTCGGGAGAATACCCTACCTTGAAATCCACACCGCACTTCAGACCAGATTCGCGTTCCAGAATGGGCACGCAGATATCCTCGGTGACGCCGGGATAGACGGTGGATTCGTAGACCACAACGGAACCAGGGGTCAAGTTGCGGCCCACCACCTCACTGGCCCCAATCACGGGAGTCAGATCAGGGGTTTTGTCCTGATTGACGGGGGTGGGAACGGCAACGATCAGGAATTTTGCCTTGCGCAAATCGGCTTCGTCAGACGTGAAGTCAACGGAGGTGTTGCGGATGGCATCGTCGCCTACCTCGTGAGTCGGGTCAACACCAGAGCGGTATAAATCAATTTTGGCTTGATTCACATCGAAACCGATCACATCGACCTTCTTTGCGAAAGCCACGGCGATGGGCATACCAACATAGCCAAGCCCCACCAAGGCCACCTTTTCCTCTCTCTTTATAATTTTTTCATATAGCGACATGTTTTGCCCCCCGTGTTAAACGCCGACTTTCAAGCTATTTCGCAGTTTGCAAGTCTTAGCAAAGGATATATCAGAAAGGAATGCCCACAATCTCTGTTTCAGAGGCAGGCTTCTCTTATCTTCATTCGTCAAGGAGTATCGCTTCCGGACGTCAGCCAGTTTTATAAAAGCTTTCTGACAGTCCTCCTGATTCATATGAAGCAGGGACATCTGTCCCATATACAGACAAGTATACCATAGATTAATTCTCGCCTGGGTTACAAGTTCCGGGAAGCGTTCATTAAGCAGTTCCAGTCGTTGACACTTGGCATCCACCGCCTGAAGCCGAGGCAAGGAAAATGTTAGGTGCATCACCGATTCCGGTTGCTGGCGATATGCATACATCTTACAGGAAGTCCGAACCAGCTTTCGGGCATTGGCAATCACCCGGTAGGTCCAAAATTCATCATCGATCCGATTGCCCACAGGAAAACGGACACCGTCAATGACCGCACGGCGATAGAGCTTATTCCAAGTTATCTGCCGGAAAAATCGATCCTGAACATGCTCTGCCATCGCCTCCTGTATGGAATAGGTGTGCACTTCGCCTTCCTGTGAAAACATGGCATCATCGCCGGTCACCTCGATATAGCCGCACTCCGCAATATCAACCCCCTGCCCCAGCAGCCCGTACAGGTAAGCATACATATCCGGCGCAAGATAATCATCACTGTCCACAAAGGCAATCAGTTCACCGCTGGTCACATCCAGCGCTGCGTTTCGCGCCGCACCGCCGCCCTGATTCTCCTGATGGATGACACGAATCCGGCTGTCTCGCTTTGCCCATGCGTCGCACAGGGCGGGGCATCTATCCGGGCTGCCGTCGTCGACGAGGATGATCTCCAGATTTTTATAGGTCTGGTTTACAATGGAGGAAACGCACTTGTCCAGATACGCTTCCACCTTATAAACCGGCACGATCACGCTGATCAGCTCCACAGATTTCTCTCCTCTCCGCCGCTTCAAAGGTCATATTTGTGTGAGTTTCCCGTGGCGTTGTCGTAGCAGCGCCTTACCACGCGATAGACAGGAAGCAGGTAGGCCGCCGCAAGCGCCATTCCCCGCAGCTTTACCGAAGGACAGTGCCGCAGCTCTCCGGCGGCGATTTCCTGCCGAAGCTGCTTTTTCGCCGCCCGGCCGGCCTCAGGCCAAGCCGTCTGCGACGAAGCACTGATCAGCGCGCGCAGATATTTCGACTCTGCCACCGGATAAAGCTGTTCGGAGCCGCGCAGATCATCGCGGATGATCCGGCGCACCCGAAGCGGGTCGGTGACATGCACCTCTTTCCTCGCCGTAGCCGCTGAGCCGCTGCGTAAAATGTAGTGGTACGGACACCAATCGTCAAAAACGGTCTGCTCTGCCGCCGAGAAAAGGCGATAGTTCATCAGCAGATCTTCATTGATCCTGATATCCAGCGGCACGACATCGCCGTGTAACAAGCTGTGGAACAAGGTCTTGTGGAAGAGCTTGTTACACAGGCCCGGCTCAATTCTTGAGCCGGACAACAGCTCTTTCAGGGCTGTTGTCTTATCTTGCTGCGCAAGATAGCCTGTGTTGTAGTAGAGATCGACATGTCCGTCCGGAAAAACCATCTGATAGCCACAGTGCGATATCTGCGCAGAGAAGTTCTCCGCATTGCGCAGCAGCCGCTCGTACATGTCCGGCTCGACCTCGTCGTCACCGTCCACAAAGCCGATCCACTCGCCGCTCGCCTCCTGCACGCCGCGCAGTCTTGCAGATGTCACGCCGCCGTTTTCCTTGTGGAACACGCGCACGCGCGCAGAGCGCGCCGCAAGCCGGTCAAGCAGCGCGCCGGTGCCATCCGTGGAGCCGTCATCAACCACAACGACCTCAATATTCTCATGGCTTTGCGCCAGAATGCTGTCCAAACAGCGCTCAACATCCTTTTCGATGTTGTACGCCGGAACCACGATTGATATTTTTGCGTTCATCAGTCGATCACTCCGTATTCTCCAAGACTGTTTTCTCTTCTGCCGATTCTGCTTTTTCACGCGCAAAGCCGCACGAGCAGCGCGTCCGCTTTGGCGGAGAGCTTTTGGCACGCATCGTTCAACGCCGCTGACCGCTCAAGCCTCCCTACGGTGGCGCGTCTGAGCGCGTCGATTACGGCGCACAGCGCAAAAACCCCCAGCACGCAGCCAAACTGGATAAGCGGGAACGCTGTGCTGTCCATTTTTTCAGGCAGCGCCAGCAGCTCCCACAGCCACGGTGACACGTTTGCGTGCGCGTGGATGAGGTAAACCCCCAGTGTCAGCGGAGACACATACGAGCAGAGCCTTGCCACTCCGGCGTTTTTGAGCCGTATGTTTAAAAACGCCAGAAACAGCGCCACCGTCATCCCATACACCGGGGCTGAATCGTAGCGGAACCAGTTCTTTACGACCGCAAGCAGTGTCGCGCTCACCAGGACATTTGTGCCCCCCCTGAGGATAGCAGCCGCACCGGCCATTACGAGCGGGATGATCAGCGCCACAGCAAACCAGAGGCCGGCCTTATAGGACGGCTTGTAGTACAGGCGAAGCCACGCTGCCGTCAGATAGAGCGCGACAAACCATGTTAGCCCCCAACCTCCGCCGGAATTCATCCCTGCAATAGCGGGATGGATCGACACCCACAGGCTGAGCAGCGCAAACAGGCACAGATTTAATGCTGCGTGCTCCGCTTCCTTCATCGCATGGATGAGCCTGTTCAAAAACGGAAAGATCACATATAGTCCCACATAGATGGTGATAAACCAATACCGCCCCGTGACAATGGGGAAGAAACAGGTCAACAGTGAAACGGGTGAGAATGCGCTTTGCCCAGTCAGCATAAACAACGCCTTGAGTGTAAAGGAGTAGAACGACACTTCCATCCAGAGGGCAACCAGTTTTTGCAGGCGGAAGCGGGATTCGACCAGATAATAGCCGCTGAGCATCACATAGCAATTCACACAGACCTGCGTGGCAGCGTAGAGAAAGCGCACGTAAAAATACATCGCGCCGGGGCTGTTGTCCGCCTGCTCCAAAACGCCGCTGTGATCGATTGAATGAAGAAGAATGATCAGCAGCATCGAAACGATACGCAGCAGATCAAGATGCGCGTCCCGCGTTTTCATCTCCTGCATTTTTGGATCGCTCCTCTCAGCGTGTAATAGGCCGGGGCAAGCCGCTCTTTCATGCGAATGAAGAGCATCTTCGCCTTCGGCGTTTCCCGGATTGTGCTGCCGATGGTTTCGTTGACTATGTTAACCATCTCTTCTGCCAGTGCATAGTAGACAGGCTTGCTATAGTGGTTGAAATGGTCATAAAAGCTGCTTTGGTCGACCAGATGGCGGTTGACATCCACCAATCGAACGTTGTCCTTCCCCTCTGCCCATGCGCGCACAGCGGCGTTGACCTGTCGGTGCACAAGATGTCGATCCTGATACGCCTCAAGCGTGTTCTTCTCATAATAAAGCTCACCGCCAAGCATCACAGTCAATACACAGTGTTTGGGCAGGTGTGCGCGGATGAAGTCCAGATTTTCAACAATCTGCTCCGGCGAATTTCTGCCGATAAACTCATACTTTTCGGCAAACGCACGGAGAATATCCTCCGTAAAATGGAAGTTCGCCGTGTGATACGTCCCTGAGAGCAGCCCCGGCCAACAGGCGGTATCGGTTATGGGGTGAATGTACTCCAAAAAGGCCAGACGTTCCCCGGTGCCCCTGCGTCGATATACGCCAAGATTGCAATCAGCCAGAATGCTGAGAAATACCACGCTGTAGTTGCGGCGGAAGATATTGTCGGAATACATCCCGGCGTCGGTAAAGGGCACCTCGTCAAGCACAAGCTGTTTCTGTTCCTGAGAGAGTCGCAGTGCCTCCACGATATGCGTTGTATGCCCGGTGGACTCAATTACCAATCCGGTGTTGGTGGTATAGGTGAACTCGGTGTCAAACAGCTCCGTATTGGCAATGTAGGGATAGATTTGAAACAGGTCGCACGGGCCTTTGACCAAAACTGTATGCGCCGACAATCCACTGATCTTCATTTGCGCCGCAGATGCCCCAGCCTCGTTCTGGTTGATCCAGCCGGGAAGCTCCTTCGCAGACAGGTCGCTGATCACCTCGCCCACCACCATCAGCTCCGGTCGGCCAAGCCAGTTGTAAACATACTGCTCAATGCCCATGCCCAGCGTGCGGCAGGAGAATACGAAGTGCACCAGGTGCCCATCCTTTACCGCGTAAAAACCCACGATTCCGTATTCGCCAAAATTATCACGCACGGATACATAGCCGCAATCCGCAGCCGGATCTGCAAGCAACGCAGAAAGCTCCTGCTGCGTGCTGCGCACCTTGGTGAAGTTTAGCTGATTGGAGCGCAAAAGAAGGTCGTGCAGCCGCGCAAGGTGCGCTGTACAGTCAGATTCGATGCAAACGCGCACGTTGCTCTTGTACAAAAACTCTTCGTTTGAGCCAAATTCCTCCCGCGCCTGATGCTTCTGCTCCAGCACACGATATTGCTGTAGTCGAGCGTGCGCAGGGTCTTTGCACCCCGCCTGCTCCGCATCCGCACACAGCTGCGGGAGAATATCCGGCGTTTCCGCCATGAGTTCTGGGCAGTAGTGCAGCGCCTCGCCGAGATTGGAGGGGTTGTCATCTAAAAACAGCACATTGGCCGGACGCAGCTGCATGTCACGAATGAGCGCACGGATGCGTGCACCCTTCGCTTCCCAGCTGATGGATGGAAACACAAAATACTCCTCAAGCCCCTGCGCGCGCAGATACTCCATCACCGGCGCAAAGTCGTTCTTGCTGCAAATGGAGTTGACAATGCCCGCATCTGTCAAGTGCAGTAACAGCCGACGGTTCTCCTCCGGGATCGCCACGGCTCCCTCTGAAAACGTCCCTTGCCACAGTGTCTCGTCCAAATCCCATATCACTAACTTGATTTTATCAAACTGGTACATTTCGCACTCCTCACATTCTCAGCAGCATGTCCTCCACCGCTTTTACGGTGTTTTCCGTGCTGAAGCTTTTGCCGCGCTCGGCGGCTTTTTGTTTGTAGTGCGCGAGCAGCGCGGGGTCGCGCAGCAGGCGGCGGAGACCCTGATAGAGGGCTTCCTCGCTGTTTTCCGTGACGACGCCCCACTCGTCGTGCTCGCCGAGCATTTCCTTCATGCCGGACACCTCCACCGTGCACACCGGCGTACCCACGATCAGCGCCTCGGTGGCGGCGGTGGAAAAGCCCTCGGCGAAGCTTGCACAGACGAACAGGTCGCACCGGGCGACATATTTGTAGGGGTTTGTCTGATAGCCGAGCAGCGTAACGGTGCGCTCGAGCGTGTTTTTTTGTATGTACCGCTCCATCTCCTGTTGGAGCGGGCCGATGCCGAGGATATAGAGGTGCACGGGAAGCCCCTCCTGACGCAGCCGCCGGACGATGGACAGTAGGCGCATGTAGCCCTTTCTCTCCCTGAGCGTCCCGACCGCCACCAGCCGCAGTGCGCCATCGTCGGCGATCTCCGCTGTCTCCTCCGCTGCGCCGGATAAAATCTTATCCGATTCCACGGTGTTGTAGAGCACCTGACAGGGCTTTTGGAAATCCAGCAGGGCGCAGAAGTCGTCGTGGACGTACTGCGAGACGCACACCGTGCGGTCAAAGCGGCCGTAGCAGCGCCGCGCCTCCGCTTCGCTGCGGAACGACCCGGCCAGCCTGGCCATCGT
Organism: uncultured Oscillibacter sp.; assembly: GCA_964411575.1. GTDB lineage: Bacteria > Bacillota > Clostridia > Oscillospirales > Oscillospiraceae > Hominicoprocola. The sequence continues at coordinate 13,681 of CAYPLM010000020.1, forward strand.
ATGCTGCTCCCCATGGATCCACGACACCAGCTTTGTCCCCTCGTCGGGGCAGCCGCTGATGACGCGGGCGGAGGGGCCTTCGAGGTAGGACACCTCGATGTCGTAGCGCTCCTTCACGCACAGGCGGTGGAGCTGGCGCGGCGTAAGCAGCTTCATGAGCTTGCTGTTGCCGGGCACCTCCCTCGGAAACACGGCGCGAAAGCGGATATCCGGCGCAAGGAACTGCTCGTTCACGCCGCCGCCGAAGAGCGCCGTGACGGAAATATCAAATTTCGACCGGTCCATGTTGTTGACCAGATTGACCAGCACCTTCTCCGCACCGCCCTGGCCGAGGTCATGGATGAGAAAGAGGATTTTTGTCATGAAAGGCCTCGCTTCCTTCAAGTACGATTACTGTGCTTCAATTTCCAGGCATGCACGCTGCGGTAAATCGACGTCGGGACGAACGCTTTCAGCACGGTCAGATACGGCTGATAGCAGACGAAGCCGCGAAAGCCCATCAGCTTATAGCCCCGGCACCGCGTCCTTGCGCCGTTGAGGCGGGCTTGCAGGGTCCGCCGTTTGACTGCATCGATGTTTTCCAGAATGACATAGAGCTCATCGGGCAGATTGTAGCCCTTGAAACCCTTCGCTAAAAAGCGGCACCACAGATCCACGTCCTCCACCCGGATGACGGTGGGATCCAGAGAATACCCCCCCAGTTCATCATAGACGCGCTTATAGGTCATGATGGTGGCATGGGAAAACGCGTTCTGCCTCAGCATGGTTTTCTTCGTGGGAACAGGCGTTTTGATGATCGAGGCGATCTTTTTCTCCCCATCGAATACGGTAACGCCGGTGCCGACCAGATCGTACTCCGGATGCTCCTTCAGGAACGAGACCTGCTTTTGAAAACGATCCGGCGTAGACCAGTCATCGCCGTCCATCCGCGCGACCAGCTCCGTTTCCACATATTCCAGGCAGTGGTTCAGGGAGTACGGGAGCTTCCGGTTGGTCTCGTTCCGGAGAAGGACGAACTTGTCCGGATACTGCGCCTTGTAGCGGTTCAGTATTTCCGGCGTATGATCGGTAGAACCGTCATCGCAGATAATCATGACCCAGTTTTCATACGTCTGCGCCAGGATGGAATCGATCGCTTTTTCAACGGTAGCGGCGCAGTTGTAGGTCGCCATAATGACAGAAATCTTATCGTTCATGGAAACGCCCCCTCATTCCACGCCAACGACGGTGCTGTTGAGCAGGTCGGCGGTAAAAGTGTAGGCAGCTGTCTCGCTGTCCTCGCGCTTGGTCTGAAAGCCGATCTGCTCGAGCGTATTGCGCAGAAGGGCGTTTTTCTTCGTTTTCCGGACGATAAAGGAGCCGCTCTTGCAGCGTTCGCTTTCCAGCAGATGCGAAAACAGGGCGCTTTCCACGAACTTACCGGCCACGCGGCAGGACATGGCAAACTCCGTGAAGTCCAGCGCTTCACCTTCCACCCGGTACTGACCAAAGCCCACGATGCCGTATTCGCCAAAATCGTCCGCGCAGGAAAATGCAAAATTCTTATGGTCAGGCCGCGCGAGCATTTCCTTAAATTCTTCGGGAGTATACTTGACACCGGACATGTTCAGCTGGTTGGTGCGGACGATCAGCTCATAGCAGCGCAGCTTTTCTTCCTCCGTTGCAGGAGCGAACAGGCGCATCCTCAGATTGCACTTGCGGATGAAGTCCGCGAGGTTCGTATGCTCGGCAGCCATTAGCGTGTTGCGCTTTTCCTCCGCGCGATACATCGCCCGGCGGCTGCGGCTCTCGGCGGTTGCGGGCACATCAAGCTCCGGACGCGCCAAAAGCGTTTCAAGCTCCGTTACGTCATATGTACGCACCTGAGACCATACCGACCGAACCTGCCGACGCTCAAAAGCCGTATCATCGACCAACGCCAGCGCATCGATGCCAATGTTCAGACTCCGGGCGATCTGCTCCACAGCGCCGCTTTTGGGCGCCCAGGAGATTTGCGGATAAAGAAAATACTCCGCAACACCAAGCCCGTTCAGAATTTCCATCGCGGGTTCAAAATCATTCTTGCTGGCTACGGACTGGATAATGCCCCTGCGGTCCAGCTCTTCGATCACCTCGCGCACACCGGGGTTCAAGGTCAGCGTCAGGGGATCCTCCGTCTCGATCAACGTGCCGTTCCAAAGGGTATTGTCCAGATCCCAGACGACACACTTCACCTTGTCGGCAGGCTGCTCCGCTGCGGCGGGCTTTCCCTTCACAAAGTCGCACCAGAGAATGTCCAGCTCGGCTTCCAGATCGTTTTCGGGATACACCTTAACAAGGTTGCCGGGTCGGGAGCACTCCCCGGAAAGCTCGGAGATCACTGCGATGTTCTCGCCGGGGTGGAGCGCCACAGCGGTTTTCCAGACAGGTGTATGCCCGTCATAGACCTCAACGATCAGCCGGTAGCTTTCCTCCGAATAGCTGTAGCCCTGAAACACAAACGCATCCGCCGTGTTATCCAGCCCTGCCAGCTTTCGCAGGCTGCGGCGGCGCAGATACTCCGGAATCCGGATGCCCTGCCAGCGCAGGGAGCGGGGCAGCTTGCTTTCTTCAACCGTCCGGAGCAGACCGCCGAGGGTCTCGTTCCTTTTCTGCATGGCAGAATAGTGCGCTTCGTCCAGCATTGCCGGGAACAGAACGGTCATCATGTTGCCCCACTTGCGGAACTTTACATGAACGCCCTGCCCGCAGCAGGCTTTTTCGTCTGCGAAGGTCAGCAGCCCGTTGTCAAACCGCTTGCAGCGGCCGTCGCTGCGGGGAAGATAGTGAACGCAGCTTGCAAAGCAGGCCGGAGCGGAACATTCCAGACAGTGCTCCTCCCACATGGCCGGGCGCACAGCACAAATCTGAAAGTGGTCACGGATATTCTCTTTACATTCTCTGCGGCTCCAGGTTCGGGACTTGTCCGCATAGTAAAACTGATACATAAATCAATCACCTGTGCAAAACTTCCTGCGCCGCCTCGCCCATGTTCAGGCTGCGCATTCCGTATTTTTCCTTCAGCTCTTCATAGTAATAAAGGATCTCCTCCAGCTGCTTCATGTGGATATCTGTACGGACGCCAACGTTATGGGGATGCCACCAGAGATGGAAGGTCAGCCCCTTCTTTGCGGCGTGAAGCATCTGCTTTTTAATGCGGCGTACCTTCTGCCCTTCCAAAAAGGCCAGCGGCTTGAAATACGGCTTATACATCCTCGAACCCACCAGATTGACAATGCCGTTTTCAACCTTCGGCACATAGCCGCCCTGCCCGGTCAGCGGCAGGTACACATCGGCAAGGCGCAAAAGACGCATCAGCGGACGGAGCCTGATCTTTTCATGGATCCAGTCGTTTTCCTCGTCGCGGTACGCGGTAAAGCCAAGCTCGTTGAGCACCTGGGTATATTCCGATTCGCATTGATTCCGGGGCAGCACCACGGATGCAAGGGGATAGCCTTTATCGGCGGCAATGGCTTTTGCCGCCAGCATGTCCGCCCGGAATTGCTCGACTGTCTGGCCGGATTCCCGGCAATAATAGTGGGAGAAGGTATGGCTGCCGATCTCCTGGCCGGGTGTACCCG